>CAZVPA010000045.1:0-16431 GCA_964628995.1 uncultured Nitrososphaerota archaeon
TGGAGCCCCCAAAAGCATTATTGAAGAAATCGAGAAAATAGAAGAAAATACTATATAACCTCGAATAAGTATCATCGGGACTCGGGGATCCCCGCCAACCTAGGTAGTCATAGGGCAATATGTTGTAGTTTTTCTATAAAAGATTTTGGTTCTTATTTTCTTTGAGAATGGTATTTTGTTATGTCATCTGGGTATATGAGGGAGTTATGTGGCTATTGACTATAGTTTTAAGTTGCTTATCGATATGTATTGGGTGAGGCTGCTGGAGTTTTTGAAGGGGAAGAATATGGTGAATAAGTTTGCTTTGATAGAGTTGCTGGGTCCCTCTGAAGTTGTTATTCAGGAGAGACCCCTGAGGATAGATTATGTTTTTAGGCTTGACAATAATTTTCTGTTGCTTGAGGTTAAAAGCGAGAATGATACCTTAAATGAGGATGATATGTATAGGCTAATGCTTTATGCTCTGGGTATCGGAAAAAGATACAACATCCCATTACACGAATTGAAGGATAGAGTCTCCATAATTGTGTTAGCACCATCCAGGAAAAACTTACGTGTGGATCTAGAGGAGTTAAGACCTGGGACATATAGACTTAAAGCCCTGATAAACATTACTGCATTATGTGTGGAGGAAGTAGAGCTTGATGAGGATGTTATGTGGATGGGGATAATCTCAAGCCGCCTCAGACGCAAGCTCCTAGATGTAGCCGTTAGAAAAAGAAACCTTAAAATATTGGGAATACTATATATAATTGATAGGGAGCTAAGGAGTTTAATCATGAGTGAGTGGAGAGAGCTTCTTGAGGAGGCCCTCAGAGAGCTCGGTGAGACCATAGGATATGGCAATCTGCTACAAATACTGGCCGGTGACTCCAGAAAGCTTGAGGAGGCCCTCAGAGAGCTCGGTGAGACCATAGGATATGGCAATCTGCTACAAATACTGGCCGGTGACTCCAGAAAGCTTGAGGAGGCCCTCAGAGAGCTCGGTGAGACCATAGGGTTTGACGAGCTAATGGATATCATAATAACGATGCTAAGAAAGGTTGACTCGAACCTTATTAGAAAACTAAAAGATAGGCTGGAGAAAGAACTGTAGTACTCTCAATGTAATATTTCAGAAGATATTTGGGAGATCTGAAGAGTCTCGGAGAACTGATTGTTGCTTTTTGAACTTCTTTAAAAACTTGAAAGAAAACTATTCTGTCACAAGTCATATTCTTGGCAATGAGACAGATATTCGCGTATTAGCCGTCCACTTTCGGGGTGGATATTATTTGTAAAGTGGTATAAGGAATACCAGTTCATGTATTTTTTAGTATCAAATAATCTTATGTTTTCTTGCAGTATCTTTAGTGCCTTATCTGTATCAAAACGCATTAGACATGAGATATAATGATAGCATATATCTTTGTCTTCCCTATTGTTTTCAAAAATCCCCTCCAGTTCGGAGAGATATTTTTCTCTTGTTTCTCTGTCCTTTATTACTGATATGATCTCTTCGAGCATGTCGGCTTTCATCCTTGGAGACCTTATATAGTCAACATAGGGAGCGACCTCATCTATTTTTTGTTCTCCCATATAATCAATTGTCTGTCTTAGGAGTTGGTAGAGAATATTTTCCTTATCCTTGGCATACTCTAGCATCCTTTTTACTATATTTATAAATTCCTCTGGCCCATAGATCCTATCCAAGCACCACAAGAGGTCATCTATGTTGATATACTTGATTAGTGGTAGAGCATCTTTCCATTTTTCCTTCATAATGTAGAACAGCATCTTTGCTGTGTAGTGTATATCACATAATTCCTCGATCTTCAGGTCGATACAGATCCTCTTAGTATGTTTGAGTGCCGTTGTTATGTTGCCTGATGCTATGAGGTTCAATATTATGTCGTTGATTTCGTTCATAATTATGTTTCTAATGGCATCGATCTGAATACCTTTCCTTCTTTCGTAGGTGGCGATAAGGAGATCGAGGAGATACTCGATATGTCTTTCGAGGCCACTTATCTTGCTTTGATCCTTACCTAGGAGGGAGATATATATGCTCGTCTCAGCATAGATCTTGTGTGGGAATAGGGACAATGAGTTGGCAAGCTTCTTGGCTTTTTCCTCGCCCTCGGATTTAATAATGCTTTGAATAACCATGTGGATGAAATCTCGTAGATCAAATATATACCTATTATTCTCAATAAATGATTGGATATCCTCCACAGGTTTTTTGGCGAGTGAACCAGCCAGGAGTTGTGTTAGTAATGGTCTTAATTGTGCATTAATTCTATCTACTTCACGATGATACATATCGACTGCACGTTCGTCATCAATATAGGCGAGGGTTGTCGCAATACTGGTTATCGTTTTTATCCAACTTATCTGACCATTAATGTATCTGTCATAGAGATAATCTATTAGCTCTATAACCTCATCTCTATCTCTTGCACCAAAAAAGCTGGTAATCTCAGCGATAACATAGAATTTTTCTTGAGAGTCCTCGAATGATAATACCTTGTCGATCAGCTCGAATTCTCCATTAAATATTCTTTCACGAAGAATGGATAATTCTATAATCCTCCTATACTTCTCATCAAGCCCTTTCATGTCTAGTGCTTTATCCCCCAAAACCTCAACAAGCGTCCTCGCAAAAAGTATTGGGGAGCCATACCTCTCGGAGTAGAGAAATCCCTCCCGAACCCTGTTGGTGCGGATGAATATATCATAGATACACACATACGACTCAGCATCATATAGTTCTGGTGCCAGTGATGAGAATACCTCCAGCTTATCCTCCAACAGTACATTCTCCCCACGGAATAGGTACCATATTAGATATATTATTGATCGAACTTTATATCTAAAATCCTCAGGCCGGGCATCCATAAACAATATGTGGGTAATCATATCCTCGATGAGATCCTTCATCAACCCCACCACTTCTCTACGCATCGAACGATGTTCAGGTTCTAAACTACCCAATATGATTATAATATAAAAAACCACCAAAAATAAAATAAACCCATTCCGAAAGCCATAATGCACATTAATGTTGGTTGTTTCGTCGATGTTAGACCTATTCTTCATCAGATGAGTTCCCAGCCGTAACCAAATACCCCACATCAAAACCTAAAAACATCGGGGGGCTTTCTGGGTATTCCCATAAAACTCTTCGTGATGCCTTCTTATTGCTTCTATCAGCAATTGCCAGAGTTCCTCAAGGTTTGTCATCTAAGTCCATAAAATTGTCCTTGGGATTGCGTAAAATGTTGCTACATTAGTCCTCAATCCACTTTCTTAATTCTTCAATGGCTAGTATTAGGTTGTATTCCCTAGCCCATTCTTCTATCTCCCTGAGTGATATCCTCCCACTTTTTACCCATTCTGATAGATGGTAGTAATCTTTGTGTTTCCCCCTGAGCAGCTTTAGGAGTGTGAAGTATTTTCTGTCTACGACATAGGTGTTGGTACCCTCCAACGATACTAATTTCCGATGTTTAAATGCGTCCTTAATGAGTTGTGGTGAGTCTTCATAGATGAGCATTAGATCAACACCAAATCCTGTTTCCTCATCAGAGAATTTGAATAAGCCTTCTTTCTTAAAGCCACTACTCTCAAGACAACTGAAAAACTTCCTCATTTTCTCTTCGCCACGATCTTTCTCGAAAAAAATTAGGATGTCCATATCCGTTGTTGATGCTATCGGAACCCCATAAAATATTATACCGGGAATCATCCCCGTTAGGGCATACTCAACATCACACTTACGCAGACACGCGAGAACTTTCCTTATAATCAATGAGATATCGACATTATTTTTCAGTATGAAACTCGCGAAGAAAGACATTGTCGAGAGACTCAGCTTCAACACCTAAACCTAATAGACAAATGAAGAAATTTAATATATCATAATTTTCTTAGTCTCTCTATAAGCTCCTCTGTCGCACCGGAGTAAATCCTAAACCTACCTAGAGGCATCATCCCGAATTTAGCTTTTCGTGTGGGTGTTTTTAGATATAATATTTCATGATCGACTCAATTAGCATGGACGGCTAATCTTCATCTTTTTGATTTTAGTGCTTTTCAAACTCTTGGCATCGGAATGCAATGCCAAAATAGAATTTGCCTCCCTGCCAACCATCAGTCTCTTCTTTATGGTGTAGAAGCATTCCCTCCTGCTTATCTTCCATCACTATTTTCGGCTAGTAGCCTATCTATATATGCTCTCCTCTTTAGGTTTGTGTAGAATGTTGCTTCTGGGTGTGACCAGCGGACTCCGTCTCGTCCATCCTGTCTGATGTATTGGTGGCAGAGCAGATACTTGATGTGTTGTTTTATCTGTGTTTCTCCGTATAGGTTTCCCAGCCTCATTATTATCTTCCTGAGCTTTACTCTGCGTGGTGCCCGTCTAATAATCCTTAGTATGTCGATATCTATCTGGGATAGGCCCAAATCTTCTTCTCTGTGGGATCGATATATAATCTCTCCCCTCCTAAACACGACTAATTCTCCTGGACTAAATGTTTTCCATTGCTCATCAGTCAGGGGATATGTGGCTATGATGTATCCTATCTGCCCCTCCTTCTTTGTTAGGTTTAGGTCTATCTCCCAGTCCAGGTCTCGTAGTTTTATCCTTGGGTATGGCGGTTCTCTACGTACATAGCATAGTGTGTTGTAGCCGTCAGCATCGGTATAGCAGAACAAGTACTCCCCATCAGACATCATACAGTTCAGTGAGCCCAGTCTATTGATCCTCAGCAACATTTCATGTAGCCACTCGAACTCATCCCTCCCCCAAGTCTGTATACCCCTATCATAGATCCTGCCTAGTATATAGCAGAAGACATGTTCTGAGTCCGTATTACCGATCGGTCTAAACCTACCTAGTTTAAGCCTACCGAAGCCACGAATAACACCATTATGAGCGAAGACATAGTCCCTCCCAAAGACCTCCCTCACAAATGGGTGCGCATTCCTATAGCATACACTACCAGTAGTCCCCCACCTAACATGGCATATGAAGATCCTCGAACGAAGTTTTGGATAATAGGCTATGAAGTCTGCCAGCTCACTCCTGAGTGCCGAGAGCTCCTCCTTAATCACGCATGCCGCTGGGGGATCAGGATAGAATGCTATGCCCCATCCATCGGGGTTCCCATCAGCACGCATCCTGAAAGCTCTAAATGAAATGTTTGGCCTAATCTCTCTGTTGAAGCATAATCCTAGGAGTTCACACAACCCCGACACCCCTAAGCCTTACCTTCGGTGTCTATGAGTTCCAACCTATACTTACTCATATATTCAATCAATGTATCAAGTACCCTCATGTGGATCCCATAGATCGCCCTTCCTGATTGCTCAAGAATCAATGGTAATACATCAATATGTATTACATTCCTCCCATTGCCATCATTTATAAGAAACCTGAGGCGTATCTCTCCCCCAAGTGGTGTCAGGGTAATGATTCTCCTCACATCCCTATGGATCATCTTTTGGAGTAATCGTAGTATGTTGTTACATAGCTTTGGGAGTACCAGGGGGTCTTGTATGTCTTGGGATCCAAGACACCTTACCTCTATGCTTAACTCCTCTATTGCTATTCCATTCTCCATCATTTTCTCATAAACTGGGGATGTGAGAAGCATGAATGCGATTAGTGTTAGCCAGCCTGGTGTCCATATGGGGGTATGTCTTGGTGATAGCCTGAACTCTATGTGTCCCTCATAAATATTCCTTTCCCTGGAACGGAGATAGATGCTGGTTCTATTGCTGGCGATCCTGCTGATGCGTATCTCTATCCAAGGTATATCGATATTCCCGTTGTATAGGTCATGTAGTGTTATTCTGCCCGCCCTAGCCTCCTCAAATCCCTCATGCCTTATCGGGTACATGTAGCGTAGCACCAGTATTCTTGATGCTCTTATGTTTACATCCAGAGTGCCGGGGCCATAGGAGAAGACTGAGTATCTGTGACCATCTGTGTGGTATATGGGGTATTCCAAAATGTTTTTTAGTATTGTGTCATTCCCTAGGCAGATTATCTGGAGTGTATGTGTCTTGTCTCTATGCTGCCTAGTGTTGGATGGGCGGGATAACAGCCTGCTTACGGGGAGCCTTTTCATTATTGCTTGTCTTGTTGTTATTATGGAAAGGAGTACTGTGACTATCCGTCGTAGCTTAGAATTGTTTGCTAGGTCGTTTATGATTTCGTCAAGGTTGTGATCTAGTGAGTTTGCAACTTCTGGCGTTGTCAGGCTTTTGAGATAACTAATAATATTGTCTAGGAAAACTCTTGTTGATTCCGATATCCCAATACTACATCGTGATAGGTCATCCTTCACGATCCCTACTATTTTTTCTCCGATGGACTCTATGGTTTCTTGAAGTCCATGTAGTGTGGTCCTTGTGTCTATGTGTCCATCTCCAAAGTCTACCTGGAAACCATTAATGGATAGTTCATCAATGTTGACTTCTCGTTGGGTATTATGGCTGATTAGGGAGGCGAGGAGATTCACTACATAATTCATCCGGTATATTGTTTTCGAGATCAATCGTAGGTCTCTCCATACTGATGTTCCCCAGGAATATCCGCGAAATGCGATCTGCTCTATTATCTCGCTAAACATAACCACTCTGACTCTCCGATCACCAATTATTTTTCCAAGAACAATGTTGATGTTCTTGATGAGCCTCCCAGGTATGTTTTGTCTACCATCTCTAATACCCGCAGAGATTATCATTACTAGTGTGTAGATATATGCTACAGCAACCCTCACACCAGCAACGGATATTTTACCTGAATGGGTCTCTAGGATTGACAGGCATAAGTCATCAGTAATCTCCAGGATTTTCTCTGGATCTATATCCTCATCACGAAGCATGAACCTATACGATACCGTATTGGCCTCAGGCCCCACCATGATCACTAGGAGTTCCTCCAGTATTCTCCTGAGTATGGTCAGTAATAGGTTCCTAGCTTGGTCGAGTTTTTGTCTTTCGTAAAGCACAGTTAGTGCCTCAAGTACACTGTTTAGTGCTGGGTAATATCTTAGCCGGGGCATAGTACAGCTCCGAACAATCCAAATAATATCATTAACAATACCCACAATATTGTTCTCCCCAAGCTCATCCACATTACCGATACTACGCATCAGCGCCCCAACTCTTTCCCTTACCTCCCGAAGCATAGGGCTCACCTCATGATATAATATATATGTGGGATCGGTTAACAAGGATACTTTCCAAAGGACTCAAGATGGGATAGAGCCTGCTTAACGTATTCTAGCCTTCACTGTTGGGATTTATGCCGTATGGTCCCAAAAAAACTGGCAATGCGTGGGGAGTTCCTTTAAATACTATACTATAATTATTCTTGAACTGGGTGAGTTCCTTGTCTATAGAGCCCCTGCGTGAGACTGAGAGGAGGATACTTGCATGGCTGGTAATTCTAAGCCATGGCCATAGACCCGTAGGGGCGGCTGATATTGCGAGGAAGATAGCTGGGGATCGCTGGGCTGTGAGGGATCGCCTCATAAAGCTCGTCAGGATGGGTCTGGCTAGACGTGTGGATAGTACATATATCGCGAACCTAGACCGCTACCTACTCTACCTATTGGAAAACTATGGGGATATGAAACTCCACGAGTTGGTCAGAAAAACCACAGACTTCGCAGGTATAGAGGCAAGCGGGAGTAGGTATCAGCGCCTAAGGGAGAAATTCAGGGAAGTTCTTGATGAGCTCCTATCTCGGTATGAGGTAGCGGTCGATGCTTCTGGGACATACTCCCTGGCGACGATTGGCCATATAGTGGCAAAGATACTCAAAAAACTTGGTGTTGACCACCGCATAGACTATAGTGGGGGGATGATCAGAGCCAAAGTGTTGTGCCCAAACAGGTTCATTATTTGTGCCTATGAGGGCCTTAGAAGGGAGGACATAGACTACATATTGGAGATAAATACCAGCCGCCTACTCAGGATGGAGGCTGATAGTCTTGAGGAATACCTAAGGACCAGACTCTGGAGGACACTACATATTATGTCTACGATGCTGAATGAGAAAATAGGCCTACTAAACATAATTGCTCTAGCGGAAGGCCCCGGGAGGAGGCTCCTAGTGTTGATTAGGGGTGATGATATAACATCTATGGGGAGGGAGATCATAAATCACGCCAACAGAAGGATGAATATAGTCCTCGGAACAGTGAGGCGGATCTGGAGGGAAAGATATCGGGGCCGGTGGATCCAGTGGTCAACACTAATAGTGGAGCACCACTACGCACTAGAAAACGCATTGGCAAGAATATTTGATATACTTGGACTAATAAAGAAAAGACAAAACATAAGACTGTTTTTCATAAGGAACAAAAGTGAGGCCCAGGGGGTCATAGAAGGCACTATTAAACAGTGGTGTCGAGAGATAACATGATCCCCCGCTCGTGTATCCATGTGGTAGATTTGGTATTGGATTATCCTCATAAAGGGATACTGAATCTAGTTAACTATTGGGGTTGGGGAATATATTATTATGTGATGTGATTAAGGTGTCATTGGGGGTATACTATTGGGCAAAAATCAGGAGGATTATTAGGTACATCCAGATAAGGCCAGTCCTAGATTTTTGGGAAGTCAAATATATCTATGAAAGCTCAAGCCCCCTCGCAGAGATAAGAATTGTTAGTGATAGGCTACATGGACTGGTCTCAAGGCTTGTGTCCCTAGCATATCCAACCAGGGAGGATAAGTATGATAAGTGGTGGGTCTTCTACCTCCCGCTCAGAAGGGAGTGCTGGGTATTTAGGGAGGCTATACTCGTGCCTGTCCACATCCTGAACTATAGGGATAGGTACTTCCTAGTGATGCAATCGATAGGAACAGTATCCATAATCAGAATGGGGGATCCAGAGGTAGAATTTATGGATAGGATAGGGCTAGCCTATGTGAAGACCGGAAAGTTTGTGGATATGACCGAGAGGATTATCAGGGAGATGTATAGGTTCTGTGCCTTTATCATGGAAAACCCGAGGATTGTGGAGGTTCTTGTCCCATACGACATACGCACTGGGAAGATTAAGGGGAAGCATGTCCGTAGGGAGACACTCCCAGAATGGCTTGCAGAGTTTGTTCTTGAGAAATACAGGGAGCATCTATCGAAGAACCTGAGGATAGAAAAGGTCTCCCTAAATGAGTATCTGTCTGTAGCAGCAATATGCTATAGGGCTGCTTTTGGGGAGGAAACAAAAGGGCTTAGACCGATCGATATGTATAAGAAATGGAGTGATATGCGTCATGGAGGAATGCTGGACATAAAGGACTGGGACTCAAAGGACGAGTTTTATGAGTGGATGTATGAGAAGCGGGATCCCGGCTCACATCCATTCGAGATAGTATTCAGCTTCATGGAGAAGGGAATATCACTATTTCCCCCATCGAAGTGGCATGACTATTATGTGCTCACATGCTCCACCTATCTCTACGCAGACATCTATATCAGTATGGTGTTGGCCCTCATCGAGAATGAAGTCCCATTCAAAGCACCAGATCTAGAGGAGATGTTGAGTTATCTAACGGGAGAGAAAATATTTACAGTCAATCATGGACACCCCCTAACATCCCTAACCTTCCATGAGGAGAGGGAGTATTTCGAGAAATATTTCCCATACATAAAATGGGACAGGTTAGAGATCCCGAAGTGGAGAAACATTTAGCTGAACTATACTCAGGGGCTGATAGAACTGTGCTCTAAATGTCCTACCCGTCCTGCGATGTATGCATGAAGCGATATTATGGCTAGGTCACCCCATTTTCCATTAAGATTTTTTATTTTCCTTTTTTATTTTGTTAAATGATTCATTTACATACTGGGGGATATGGATGAGGAGAAGGTGGCTGGCAGTTCATCTGTTGGTGACTATTGCGCTCATATTGGTGCTCATTACTAGATTTTGGCAATATCCATTGTTTTTGGTGCTTATATCTGCTCTCTGGTTTGTTGAGTTCATAGTTTATTGGCCGTGTAGGCTGGTTGAATCCATACAGCATTTCCTGAGAGAGCAGGGATATCTAGATGTACATGCTGACTACAGGAGGGGCGCGATTCTGGTGCGGTGATTGGTTGTTTGGAGAGGACACTAATATTCCTACCAGTACTAGTGATGTATCTCGTGGGCCTACCATTAATGGTAATTGTTGAGAGGGAAATGCTTATCATTATGGGGCTCATGGGGATAAAGGGTTTTTACAGGCTGGGAGAAAAGGAGAGAATAGACTGGATAATAATCGGGACAATGTTCAGCATTACCCTAGGGTTCATATCCACTAACACCCTACTCTACCTATTGGCGTACTGGGGTGATTAGTATTCCTATCGTCACGATAATTGACATAGCAGGTAGTAGGAAGATACCTGAGAAACACAGGAAAGAGCTGTTTGAGATTATTGACACAGAACTGGATGAGATAAGGAGAAGGAACATGGGTGGTGTCGGACCACAGAGGGTGCTTGCGGATACCATCGAAGTACTATCGGATTCCTGGCTGATCCATGCTAGGCTACTCCACCATATGCTGAGCCTAGGAATAAAGATTTATGCCGGCATAGGGACACATAGGGTGGCGATCCTCAGCAGGGATATAAATAAATGTGATGGCCCCGCATTCTGGAATGCTAGAAAGGCTCTAGAGAATGTGAAGTCTGGATGGAGGCATGGTGTATCGGACATACTTATAGACTTGCTACTTGAGGAGAATACACCGATTGTTGAAAGGCTCGCGGTGTCCCAAATAGTCACATATGTACTGTTCATAAACACACTCAGAGGCCCAACCAGAAGATACATATACGACTATCTATGGCGGGACAGAACAATCTCCCAGATTGGGGAATGCTACGGGATAACCTCACAAAACCTATCAGCAATCTTCAAGAAGTACCAGGTAAAAGTACTGAAGAAACTAGTAGCATGAGACGCCCAATACAACTCTATCAAAAACAGGAAAGCCTCATAGTTTTTCTCTAGGGGATATTTATGAGGATCATTAATGAGGTATCCTATGGAAATAATCATCGTGGAGTCCCATGAGATGGAGTGTCCATAACGTCTGTGAGTTGTTCTATGATATCTCGACCCCATATCTGACCTTCTCAATGGCCTATATACACTCCATTAAGTGAATACATACGCATAGACCTAACCCCATTTTTGTTTATGGCTTTCTCTGTGTTCGTCCCGATATTCACGAAAGCCATAAGAGAAATTATCTATGGGGCAAGGTTAGTAACATTGAGGATCTCTTTGATTACTTTGTCTATTTGTTCATCAATGTTGCTAGTAGTATCAATGGTGGCATGCTTGATATTTATTGGCTCCCAAATCCTTTTAAGTCTCATATACATCCCCCAACCAGCGGGGTGACCACTCTTCCTACGTTTCATCAGTCTTGCCTTTAGGACATTTTCTTGGCATATGATCTCGATCACATATACATGGGCACCAAATTTCCCAGCAATCTCCAGTAATTCCTGTCGAAAACGCCTACATGGGTATATCCCATCAACTATGACGATCTTTGTTTTTTCTAACAGTTTTGTCAGACGAGTATGTATTTCCCTGTATACTCTACTTCTGAGCCACATGGGAAACGGTATCTGGTGCTTGATATGCCACCTATATCTGGATTCCCCAAGCAATTTCCTTGCAAGCATAAGTTTGATATTGTCTTCGCTGATCAGATCTGCCCCGAGAATCCTCGCCATCTTAACCGATACTGTTGTCTTTCCTACACCAGGAAGCCCCAAACATACAATAATGATGGGTTTTCCTCCATGCAATTTTGGACCCATAGAATCGGAGGATTATCCAGTAGAGTACATATAGTATGGTTTTTATTTAAGGACTTATTCGTCATGAGTCCATAATAAATGCCTGATATCTAAGCTATGGATATCCCTAGGCTTGAGCAATTAGTCTAGTAGTGTGTCAGCCAGTGTGATCACGAAAATACTGTCCCTAGGCATCAGCATGGAGATTCTCCTCCTGAAGAATTCTACTTCTGTGGTTTTTGTGTCCTCCAATTTTTCATTGATGACTGGTTTTAGGTGGTGGGCCAACTTTTCTAGGAGCTCACGGGATGTATACCTGCTCAACCCCTCGATTAGTATGCCTAAGGAATCTAGGCTCGCGTCCTCAATTATGTTATGGGTGGAATCTATGATATCCTCTATTCCCAAAAACTTCTGATTTGATAACATAGCGTTTGCTAGTAGTAGGAAAACATGATGAAGTGATAGTCTTTCGGGTATTTTACTGTGGAGCATATCGAATATTTCTGCGAGGGTGTTCTCATGGAGGGACATGACCGTGGGCATCCTAAGAATATCTAGCAGGGAGAAGCATATCTCATCAAAACTCCAGCGTCTTAGGTTCTCTATGATCGGCTCCAGTATTTGGCGAGGAGGGCTCCCACTCCATGTGTCCCTAATAATCCTTATGACCCATCGATCATACATAGCGTTCCTACCAATGATTCTCAATAATGTGTCCTCATCTAGTAGTGGCATAGAGTAATCCCTACTTATCAGGGCAGTCCTATACAAGGCTAATCCATATAGTCCATCAATAGGAATGGCCCTCAACAAGTGGGTAATACCTGTACGTTTAAGAAGACTCCTATACTTGGGATAGCCCATATATATGGTGTCAAGAATGGGTAGAAGACGCAGACTACTTGGGTCATCCGATAATGTCTTCCACAGAGAATCCTCCCTCATGTTTAAACCATCAAGATAATCCCCAGTATTCCTAAGAAGAACCTCCCCCTCGTCAATATTAACAATAGAGTAGCGGCCATCATATACGGCACCAGGATTGGCAACGATTGTGCCGTTATCACGTCTAATAAATATCTTCTCGTGGATATGACCACATAAAGCAACTTTAGGGCTTAGGGAATGTATTAGGTTTTTAAGCACAACACAGTCATAGGGAATCATGTGGGAAATAAAAACCGAGACCTCACCGATATCCTGCAGTCTCCCGGCATAGTACTCAATATCCTCAATATTGAGTTCTAGGGGGAAGAAAAATATTCTCGGGGCACTACCACCAATCCCACAGAATGTATATTCACCAATAGTTCTCCTTGAGGCATGGATATTGAGTGAACGGCCAAACATGTCCCAGAGGAGAATCTCAATAGGCTCCCAATTGCCTGGGACAAAAAGAATATCCTCCGAAGAAAAATCATTCAGGAGTAGGAATATATCCCTAAGTAGGGACAGGTCTGGATTGGAGAGGATATCCCCACCAAGCAATACAACATCGGGATCATTGGAATGAACAATGTCAAATAATGCTCCAAAATTCTCATGGACATCGGTAAGGAAGAGCGCAATCAAGCCAAACACACCCCAAATAAAACCTTTTCTACAAAATAAATAAGGAGATCCAGCCTAAGGAAAAGAAAAATTGATGAGTCATTCTTATTACTCCTTATCCCACTCACAGATATGGATTCGCGGTCCGATGGGACAACATAGTCGATAGTTTTCCTCAGTCCGGTATGCTTGCCGCTATAATAGTTGTTCTATGAGCTTGTAGTCTTCTTCTGGAATCTCTCTCATTGCCTTACCCATTAAGTGTCCAGTCCATTTGTCCTTATTCTTGATGAATTTTAGTTTGGGTATGAGTGGTTTAAATTCTACTTGGCCGAGCTTTATGGGCTTTATCTTGATACGCCAAGGATATAGCCCGCCCGTAAAGATTTTGGTCTCATCCTTGAAAGGCTTACTGGCAACCTCAAAGATACCGACGAGCATTGGGGGGAGTTTCTCACGCCCACGAACCTCTTGCTTAACATAAAAGACAAGCCTATCACCTATTTTGGCAGACTGAAGTGTTTTTAGATGGCGAGGCTCAACTCCCCAGATATTTTTTGTCTTGATGACTTCCCAGTTGGCGCGTGTCGTGATGCAAAGCCAGAACATGTTGGGCACCAAGAAAATCTACTAAAATAAGTATAAAAATGCACTTTGCATTCTTTGTCTTCTCTGGAAACAGTAATTATTATATGTTAGAACCAACAAAAGTTTGGGATGTATGTTGCTCCTTGTTTGGCTGGAGGATATGGCCCAATATAAGCCCCCATGATTAAGCTTAGTCATATTAATCAGATCGCTATCGAAAAACTGATAATAAATATGGCAAATATTTTATCTGTAATGAAACTATACTAGAAGTATGGGAGTAGGTGTGTTATACGTGGGACACATGAGTATCAGTTCTACTAGAGTAACCCTGATACCGACCCTACCCACCGCCCCTAACACGATCACAACCAGCATTTCGATGTATTATAACCCAAAATTTTTACTAAGTTTTTGGTATGTTAACAATATCCCAGAAGGATGTCCACATGCAGGTTACATAGGTGCGGTCCTACTCCTCAAAGAGGTATCTTATCCAATAACGACTTGAATGGGTGGATATATTGGGGGCTGAGACGAAGGAATATCATCCTGAAACAATCAAGTATATGGAGAAAACTAGTCTCGCATACAGGAAGAAAATGGGGCAGTTCTTCACACCAAAGAGTCTACGTGAGGCATTACTTCAGAAGATCCCAAGACTCGTGAGGCCGAAGGTTTTGGATCCCGCATGCGGGACGGGGGAGTTTCTCCTATCCGCCAAGGAATATTTTGTGGAACCCGAGTTATATGGCTGGGAGATCGACCCAGAGCTCGTGAAGATAGCCAAAAAAGTGGTTCCCGAGGCCGATATCAGATTGGTGAATGCTCTAGAGATGCCGTTCAGAGAGGAATTTGATGTGGTTATAGGGAATCCACCATACTTCGAGTTTAAGCCAGACGAAAAAATTAGGAGAAAGTTCAAGGCGATTATTTGGGGGAGGCCAAACATATATGCCTTCTTCATATATCTCGGCCTCAAAGTACTGAAGCCGGGAGGCTATTTGGCATTTGTTGTGTCATCCTCGATGAATAATGGGGCATACTTTAAGAAGCTGAGGAAGTTCATAGTCCAGACTTCTGATATAGTCTACCTTAAGGTGCTGGATGATCCCTATATATTCAAGGAGGTCAACCATACATTCCAACTATTGGTGCTAAGGAAGGGAAAGAATACTGGGCGGTATGTCTTCCGGAGGGATGGGATAATGATTTTTACTGATAGGGTTCGTGATTTAGAGGAAGCATTCAGAGACTCCACAACCCTATATAAGTTGGGGTATAGAGTCCAGACAGGAAAAATCGTATGGAATCAGAATAGGGATAAGCTAACCAACAATAAGGACGAGGGTATACCCCTCATATGGGCGCATAATATAGTGAGAGGGAAGCTTATTCTGGGCAACAGACCAGACAAGCCACAGTATATTAGGAGCTCTAAGTATGATATAGGGCCAGCCATCGTGGTTAGGAGGATCGTGGGGCATCCAAGGCGTTCTGGAGGTATCGAAGCAGCACTTGTCCCCCCTGGTTTTAAGTTCCTAGCTGAAAACCATGTTAATGTTGTCTATCCTCCCCCCAATGTAACAATAGAAGAGCTCGAGGAGATAGTGAGGCAACTAAACTCGCTTGAGGCTCAGGAGGTAGTAAAGATGATTACTGGTAATACGCAGATATCCAAGACCGAACTCGAAAGGTTATTCCCCATAAAAATTAGGGGTCCTTTGAAAGCCATTCCTCGTCAAAGATGTTTAGACATGGTGTTTGGATCCCCTGGAAGACATTCTTCCAGTGGAAAACAATCCTAAGGACGTGGCGTTCTTTTCCCATCGGATCCTTAAATGCTATAATGACATTGGTATTTCCCTCCCTGAACGCTATATAGAGCTCCTTATCCAGCAATTCCCTCAGCTTTTTGGTGAGATCTTCAACCTCTATGCTCAGTGTTTCCTTGTTCACATAGTAGACTCTGTATATACCACTCTGCAACATATAGATCAATTGCTTGAGGGGTAATTTCCACATCTCCCTCATAGCCTTATGTAGGTGGGCACCAATAAGTATTAGGAATGTGAACTTCTTTATATTATCATGGTTTTGCTTTTTACTCCTCAAATAGTTTATATAGTCCAATTTTTCCTGTCTATCTCTATCCATTATCTCCAGAACAATCCTAGCCGCCAGTCTTCTCTCGGGAGATTCTGAGGGTCTCTTCAGAATACTCTCAGCAACAGTTCTCGTGTTCTTGCCTCTTACACGTAAGACATTATCCCGCAAGTAGCGGGCCTTCTCCACAAGGGTTCCTCTTCTTCCTCCTCCACCTCTAATCAAACTACGGGGGTACCCCCTAAACTTATTCAGGAGCCTCTCAACCCACCTATCGTGCCCTCTATTCCTCCTAAATTGGCTCCACGAAACCGCATTTTGGAAAAGACCAAACTCTGTTAATGAATCCTGCCCTATGTTCGCTCTGGTAC
>CAZVPA010000046.1:0-593 GCA_964628995.1 uncultured Nitrososphaerota archaeon
TCTATATCCTTTGTCGATATCTTATAGCCCTTCAGTACCATTGCTGCTCCCCCAAATAGGTATGCCTCGATCTCCCTATCAATGTTATTCCCTATCTCCGTTAGGATTTCCTCTCTGAAGTGTCTCTTTTCGAATGGTGCGAGGTCGACATCATACATCTCGGCGAGCTCTCTTAATTCATTCCATGTTTCAAATAGCGGCACCTCAGTACCAGATAGGAATGAGTCCATCCTAAATAATTTGTCCAGTTGTCCAAACCATTTAGCATAGAAGTATAGCTTGTCCATATCTAGACTATAGTAGAATTTCGCGTATAGCAACGCAACTAAAGTATATTCCCTTTTAGTACTCGCAACTAATAGTGAATGGACAATTATTTCCTCCAAACATAACCTCTTTGGTGGGTAATAATAATAGTCCATGGTGGGCTCGATGGGTATATCATACCTATGGAAAACGCTGAAGGCTGTCGGCTCACCAACCGCCCTAAGCCCTCTCGGGACAGCCTTTATGATACAGTAATTGTCCCTATACATCACTTTTGCCTCTGGTTCAATACCCTCTATTATTCTTGAAAATTGTAGCAATAGTAG
>CAZVPA010000046.1:603-16401 GCA_964628995.1 uncultured Nitrososphaerota archaeon
CTCTGAGAGAGCTCATTCAAGATCTTTCTCACATATTTCTCCGTTAGACCGAGCGATGAGGCTATTTCCCTTGGTGTTTTAGGCTCAAATATCCTTGATAGTATCAGGGGTATGCTCCCCCTCAAAATATCAACCAGTCTATACCTTCTGTTTGCTTGGATCAACAGATCGGCGATAAATGGTACAGCCCTAACACGTCCTCTAGATAACCTAACAAGCCCAACTCTATCGAGCTCTTTTAGTATCTGTAGTACCCTCGAATAGCTAAGACCAATACGAGCAGCTATATCTCTTATTCTTATATCTTTTGTCTCGGAAACTAGAATTAGAATTTTGATCTGGGATTCATTCATACCGATGCACCATAGATAAAAAAACACAATTTTATTTTAAAATTTTGAAAAATTAGTTTCTACTGTGGAAACTAAAATTAAAAATCATGACCAACGTTTTGATTCCGCTCCTATTGATTAGTATCAACCTATTTTGAGCTTCTATAGAGCCTCAATATGTCAGATGGTAATTTATGCACATATCTCCTCCCCCTATATACCGTCGCTATGAGCTCTCTCGCTCTCTCCCTATTTATTCCGAAGTACTCCCTAAAGGGTGCCTCATCATACCTCAGCTCCGCCCTAGACAGTACCTCCCTCTCAAATTCTTCATCATAGTCATAGAAGTCCATTTTCTCCCCCCATGGAAATATTATCTCCACCGATAATATCCTCCCCCTATAGAAGTATCTCGGCTCATGATTTATCCCCAGCACTGGGTTTATCCTTATGTTATCAAGTCTTTTTTCTCTGACATATTCGTATAGACTTACAAACCCCCATATCTGCCTGTAGAAGTATTCCTCAGGCATCCCAGAGATATGTTTGAACTGGATGGGGTTCACTCCCTTAAAGGAAACATCAATATCGACGGTGATCCCCTCGATATCCTTTAGTCTCTCTAATAGTTCTGGTTTCTCTGCGAAGAGTACACCATTTGTCTCAATTATGGCCTTCTCAAAAATCCCCATACCAGCGATAGACCTTACAACATCCACAACATGATCCCACTGGAGTGAGGGCTCATTCCCAGTAAACCTCAAAGCATACATTCTATACCCTCTTCTCCTAAGGAACATTACTCTCCTATAGCGACAAGCGATATCCCTAACGACCTCCTCGACACTCTTGACTATCGGTTTTGCTTCATACCTAAGTTTCCAACCCCAGCACAACTTACAGTTGAAGTTACATCCCTTTACATCTAGGACAATCTCCATATTCCTTCCCTCGAGGATCCCACAGGATGCGATACAGTTACATGTGAGGTATTTCCTCCTACAGGGATCTCTTATCCCTCTCCTCCTAAAGAAGACCCACCTACACGGGAAATATATGTTAGAGTACACACCACGCATATTGCTCAGCACAGCGATATCTCTCATACGACAAAATCATATAAAAGATATAAGAATAATGGGCGACATATAAGGTAGTTATGCATAGTGGGTTTTCCAGGGTAGCCATACTAGCTCACAGAGTTTTTGTATCGATACTTAATATCCAGCTAGATTCTGAGAACTACTACCCTAGACCAACAAATACCGCTGACTTTACATCCAGCCAATATTTTCCCCTGTATTTGTTATTTTTCAATAGTGATTATAGGATTGTCTATCAAATAGTAACATCATTTATAAAATAAATATCCCCCTTTATTGTTTACTGTTCCAGTAGCAGACCACCCGGATATTGGTGTTCTGCTTCTGGAACAGACCTGAAAGAATGGTGGTATGTATTATGCCCAATCGGAAGCTACCAAGTATATCCATATTAATATTGCTGATGATGCCCATACTTCTGGCTCAGGGTGTTAGGAGTCAAGCATTCCCGAATAATAGTAGTAGTGGTATTTCTCGGGTACGAGATTATAGGAATATTACCATAATCTATGACTCCACAAACGAGATAATAGAGATGTCCGCCCGCAGGATACTCTTCATGCTTAGGACGGTATACCCTCATGTGTATCTAGAGAATGTCTCATCGTACCCCGACATGGTCTCGGCACTGATGAGAGGAGGCGACATAATTGTCCTCTACTTCAATACCACTCCACGCACCATAATTCTTGGGAAGGAGGGGACCCCATGGAGAGACATTGTATCAACACTAGAAGCCCTTACGGGCTCGGAGATAATACTTCTCCTTGGGAATACATACACACTCGAGAATAAGGAGAAGGAGCACTGGCACTACCCAGAAATAGAGTACGACACACCAGTAGCACTCGAAATATTCTGCCTATGGGAAATATCCAAAATAATGGAGAAGTGGGGCGGGAGGTACGGGGAGATCTCAGAAAAGATAAAGGAGGTAGCCGTATCCCACTATCTGGAAAACGCAAAATACCTATTCGAGGCAAAAATAAAGCCAGATGTGGTAATAGGATCGGTGGACAGGGACTATAGGGAGAAGAAACTCAAGGAATACCTAGCGAGACATCCATCATCCCTGAGGGTCACAGCCGCAGAGAAAAACAAAGAGCCAATACTACACATAAGGAGCTTCGAGAAAAACCCGGAGGGACTCTGGGACTACCTGCCATTCCCAGAAGTCTCTGGTCTCTCGGGCTCCGTGGGAGAATTCGTGGATAAGGTGTTAGAATTCTTGGTGAATGCTGGGTGTGACTTCCTATCCATAAATATGTCAGTAATAGAGGAATTCGTCAATGTATTCAGGAAGGTGATAGATCTTATAGGGGACCCATCAAAACTTGGGGAGGGATCAATGCTTATGGAGTTCCTAGGGCTCATAGAGGATGAGTTCCCATACATCAGTGACTACAAGAAATACTTGGACATGTTCATACATGGCTTCTACGCGCTTAAAGGCGATCTGGACTCAATATTAGACTTCTTTACCTCGGTGATAGACCTAATACTCCCCCAAGAGACAGGCAGTATAGCGGACATAATAAGCCAGCTGAAGGATATCGCGAAGGAAATATTGTCTATAGGGAACACAATAATGAACTTTCTGGGGAATATAACGAAGAACAGGATAGATATTGTATTACATTACATTATTGAAAAGGTATCAAACATAACAATGGAGAGATTGCTGGAGAACATACCCGGTGTATCAAGCGTCGAGGCAACACTACAGAAGATATACATCCTTGTTGACCTAGCGTTCCAGCTGTTTACACTTGGGAACACAACATACTTTGTGGATAAGCTCTTTGGTTTTATCACCAATGTGTTGTCTGGTATATTTGATTATCCAGACATAGACGATATAGCTGGCAAGATAAGGGACACGGTCCTCCTTGTGGTCGCATACTTGGAGAAGGAGGAGGTCTCGCTCAGGGATCTTGCTGAGAGATTTACTAGGTCTTTCATTCCCGAGGACTACCTACCAGACAATGAATTGTCAAGCATGATAGGTGAACTCATGAGCCTTGTTGATGATGCCATAAAGGAGGGGAAGGAAAATATAGAGGAGTTCAAGTCTCAGGTTGAGGCAATAATAAATGACTATGCCTCGTCATATCCTGAGATCGATAAGGCTAGGGAGATAATCAAGGAAACAATAGCCCTCATAACGGCCATAGCAAACCAGAAATTTGACATATCACAGACATCGGGATTCATAGAGATAATGAAGAAGATTTTGTCGGAACACATGTCCAGTTATACTGAGGATATCGAGAAGATAATGACCATACTGAATGCGACCGTCCTCCCTCTTGGGGTTCTGAAGGCGCCCTCCAGACTCCTAAAGGCATTCCTAAAGAATGTTGATCCATTGGTTGATATGAGGGATGACATATTTGGATACATAATTAATGCTGTCAGCATGATACTTGAGGAATTTGAGCCAGGTATCGACCTTAGCCAGGCACTAGGCCCAATAAGGAATGCCACAGCAATAATAAACGGGATACTTTCATTCATCTCTGAGGTCAAGGAGAGGCCCTTCGATGGGATAACAACAGCACTAATATTTGTTTCCTCAATAACACAGATAGAGCTGTTCGACAACATGGAGATAGGAAACCTGACAGTATTCCTACAGGCACTACTACCAGACCTCATGGGTCTAGCAAGGAACCCATCCCTAGAGGAAGCCATAAACATGGTTATTGAGGCCTTGGGCCCCCTAAGCAGTAATAGCACAATAAAGGAAACTGTCGAGACATTACTGAGTTTCCTATATGACATAAGGGGAGTGATGAGGGATGGAGTAAAATGGTTGACAACAAAAATACTTGACTGGATCGCTGGATACCTAGCAGACTTCGTTGGGGACCTCATAGACGATCTGGAGGACGTAATAGAGCAGTACACATTCCTAAACCTTGCTGGAACGATGAACTTTGGTATTGGTGGTATGGACGCGCTTACCTTCTCATACGCAATAATAATCACAGCCGGGATAGACATAGATGAGAATGGGATAAAACAAGAGATAAAGGACATGATGCTGAAGGGCAAATACCTAGACTTTGATGACTTTCTTAGTGTCTTCAAGGAACTACTGGGTAAGATAACAATAACCCCAATGTTTGAGGCCAGAATACAGCTAAAATCTATGTTTAGTGATGAAAATGAGATGCTACAATTCATCCTTGAATCACTAGAAGTGGGAATAGAGATAGAGGGGGAGGCAAGATTCAAACTAGTATTGTTCTCCTTCAAGTCCGGAACATTCGACATGAGCGAATTCTTCGACCTAAAGGAGTGGTACCTAAAGTTCTCCCTCACAATATCCAAGACCTTCTCGATCTTTGACCTAATAGGGGCACCATCATTAGGGGCGGTAGCTGAGAGCCTTGGTCTAGACATAGTAACGGTAACAATATCATTGGGACTGAAGATAGAGATAAATCTAGGGTCACAATCAGAGGACTCTGGGGATCATTCAATACTATCGCTAGAGCTAACGATAGCTGGAACACTCCATGTGGGATTTGATCTAGTAGTAGCCGAGGTGTCCATAGACTTCACCCTCTCAATATCATTCATATTTACTGTTGATACATCACTACCAGACCCCCTCACATTCACGGTGAAGGTCGAATATATGCTCAAAATACATGCAGAATTCCTATTTGTCGGTAAGACATGGAAGTGGGGAGGAACAATATACTCATACACGTTCCCAGAACCAGGAGAAAAACCAGAGGATTATGCGTCTGGCTTTGATGAGGATTCTGATGGGCTACCAGACACATTCGAGGAGACAAACTTTGGTTTCTCCCCAGGGATAAACGATACTGATGGTGATGGACTTGGAGATAATGAAGAACTCAATGGATATGGTACCGACCCACTGGATCCCGATACTGATGGTGATGGGCTCTCAGACTTTGATGAGATAGTAACATATGGGACAAACCCATTTTCCAGAGATACCGATGGGGACAGGCTAACAGACTATGAGGAGGTGATCATATATGGGACAAACCCCCATGAGGTTGACACGGATGGGGATGGACTAGACGACAACTTCGAGGTGAACTATATATGGGACATAAGTTCGGTAACCATAAGCATAAGTGGAGTAACCATAGGAGGGCAAATATACTATGATCATACAGACCCATTGAATCCCGATACTGATGGTGATGGTCTCCTAGATGGCCAAGAAGGCCCCATGGGTGGATACTATGCCCCAGCAGCATACGAATTTGGGGATAACCCGATAATCTTTAATTATGGCTATACACACCCCCTAGACAATGATACTGATGATGACTCCTATGTCCAGCTTCCAGATGGATCAATCGTAAGCCCAAAGAGATTCCTCAGATCCATGACCGACAAGGAGGAAATAGATGGGATAACAGTAGTATTCGTTGATCCAGAGGAGGGGCCAGTATTAAGGACATTTAGGACGAATCCCGTCTGTCCAGATACGGATCAGGATACAGGTTCCGCGTCAGTACTGATGAGTGATGGCTATGAGCTTGCTAGAGACCCACCTACAGATCCATTAGATGGGGATAGTGATGACGATGGAATAGTGGATGGTGATGAGGGAACGGCATCCGCCTTTTCCAACAAGACGGATCCCCTCAACCCGGATACTGATAATGATGGTCTTGGTGATCTACAGGAAGTATTGTTGGGGATAGACCCGACCGATCCAGATAGTGATGGAGACATGGTTTCCGATGGCGATGAAGTATTGAGATTTGGCACGAGTCCAAGGCTTCCAGATACGGACAATGATAGGCTTAGTGATGGCGAGGAATTGTTCTTCTGGCACTCCAACCCAATGATTAAGGATAGTGATTGTGATGGTATAATCGATGGGGATGAGGTACTGATATACTTTACTGATCCTATGGATGAGGACTCGGATAATGATAACCTGACAGATATGATGGAGATATTCATATACCACACAAATCCTCTCGAGGCGGATAGCGACTATGATGGGATCCTAGATGGTGAGGAGATATTCATATATAGGACAAACCCATTATCATGGGACACAGACAATGACAGTATCCTATATCCAAACGAGTATGGGGAAATGACATGGCCCATGAGTGACTATGACGAAATATTTGTGTATGGCACAAACCCAATGGATTCCGATAGCGATAATGATGGTTTGACTGATGCTATAGAAACATACCTCGCGAATGGATCAATACCAAACTTCAGGCCGATATACCTAGATCCAACAAGCAATGATACGGATGGTGACGGCCTACTTGATGGGCAAGAACTAATAATATATAATGTATGCGACATCATATATCCCTATGTAAGTCTCCTAATTGTATATCCACTGAACTCATCCCCAATACTAAGTGATACAGATGGTGATGGCGTTAGGGACTATGAGGAAGTGATTATTCACGCATCCAACGCAAATATGACGGATACGGATAGGGATGGCCTTACGGATTATGAGGAAATAGTAGTACATAACACAAGCCCCATATATTGGGACACGGATAAGGACGGTATATCTGACTATGATGAGATTCATGGAGTGAGTATAGAGTCAAAGAGTTTCGGCAGGGTATACATTACTGACCCAACAGACCCAGACGGTGATGATGACTTCTTGCCAGATGGATATGAAATATGGATATTAAACTCTAATCCATTAGAGGGTGACGAGAATAATGACGGAATACCAGATGGTTTAGAGAGGGATACCGATGGGGATGGATTGAGTGATGGCCTAGAATTCTACGTATATAATACATCAATGTATCCCGGTGGGGGACCCCTAAATCCTGATTCTGACTGTGATGGGCTTAGTGATGGATCCGAGGTATATATCTATGGCACCGATCCAGCCGATCCCGATACTGATGATGATGGAATATTGGATGGAGCAGAAGTTGCGGCTGGCACCAACCCAACAGTATACACGGAGTGGGATGAGTATATCAATGCACTATATGAGATGCTTGGGGATAAGTACATCGCTATACTCTCCCCAGTAGGCACAATAATTGATAAGTTTGTTGATGTACGTGTCATCAATGGGACGTCCTTCGAGGAGATGTGGTTCAGATATATCAAGGATGGGGAGGTATCCGAGAACTACACACTCAGCTATGATAAGGACTCCCTCCAGTGGGTATATAGTGATATTGTTTGGGAGCACGGCAAGTATAGATTGGAGGTATTTGGCAGACTACCAAATAACACAATACTGTGTGAGAGTGTCGAGTTTGAGTATCCACCAATCGAGGAGGAGATCGCTAGGAGTAATCGGAAATGGTTCCTAATCGGCCTCGCTGTTGGTGCGGCCGTGATGTTTTTCATACTATATGGTGTTCCAAAGATATTGGCTTGGAGGAAGCGTCGGAAGGAGGAGGCTGTGGAGGGTGTTGAGGAAAAAATTGGGGATAAGGAAAAGGTTGGAGGTGATGAAGGATGAATAGGAAGAAAATATTAGCCACCGCAATATCCATATTTTTCATGCTCCAGATAGTGGCCATTGTTTGGAGACCACTAGGGATAGACAATACTAGTTATGGGGAGACAGAGAGTACAAGACCCTATGAGAGTCCAACGTTACCCACGATGGCCGAGAAAATGATAAACTATAGTGTCACCAAAAATGCCTATCCCTCAAATTGGAGCTTCATAAAGTACCTGAAGGATAATCCTAATGAGTATAGCAAGGTCTGGGAGCCATGGATAACGAAGGCGGCAATACATGCTGTGGTGACGAATGAGAACGGAACAATGATTGCTTTCGGTGGAGGCTACCTCTACGATAATGAGATACACATATATAGATGGAACTATGAGACACAACAATACGAGAAGGTATGGGATTCTGGTGATGGAATAATATCTGGGGATGTAGTATCTCTGGCCTTTGGGGACACCGATAACAACAAATTGATGGAGATAATAGCTGGTAGTGCTGATGGCCACATATATGTGTTCGAGCAGAGGCATATATATGACCCAGTAACAAACACAGAAAACATGTTTGATCTAGTATGGAAGAGTGAGTTTCTGGGGCCGGTATGGAAGGTGGCTGTATATGACATAGACCTTGACTATGACCCCGACATAATAGCTGGCACATGGACCAATAAGATATATGTGTTCGAATATAAGAACCACTCTGGGTACCCATTCTCAAGACAGCACTGGATTGACTATAGGAAGGTATGGGAGAGTCCTGACTTAGGGGATAAGGTATATGCCCTAGCATGCGGGGATCTGAATGGTAATGGTTTGCCCGACTTCATTGTTGGCCTGAGGAACGGGGAGATAATAATATTTGAGAACAATGGTACGGTGATTCCGCTGGATGGATCCACAATAGCCCTACCACAGGATAATAGCTATAAGGTAATATGGCAGTATAGTTATGGTACCTACTCACCAATACTTGATATAGCAGTAGGCGATACCGATGGTGACGGTATTGATGAGGCATCAATAATAGAGTCTGGGAAGGAGGCATACATACTTGATTATAACCCGGTATGGGACATGTTCAGACTGATAAAGCTATATTATCCTCCGAAATCCTACGAGCTCGAATATCCACACCCAGTAGACTACTGGATTGACTGGATGGTTGAGGGGGTAAACATATATTTCTATAATGGTACGACATGGTTTACTGAGCCTATACCGAAGGAGAACGCTACACCCAGTACTGGGATAGGGTTCAACAATACTGCGATGGGTGGGCATTATGATGGGAAATACTCACAGTTCCTACCCAACTCAACCCATAATGCGACAGCCATACTGGACTTTGGCTCCCAAGAGGAGGCTGTGGGTGGAGGAACACCCGGATATGACTTCTACATAATGTTCTATAGGGTGTCGGGTTTTGATGATACACCAAATAGGTCAGCAATAAGGTTTTATGTATCGAAGGATGGGTCAAGGTATGTGGAATTGACGGATTATGTCTCCGCTTTTTCCAGCACGTACACATACACATACTTCGATATTGACCCCATACTGAAGGAGAATAATTGGAGACACATCAGGTATCTAAAGATTGTTGTTAATCATGGATATAAATTCGCTATAGACGCCATAAGGACATACTACATAGACAAACAGGTGAGTGATGTATCATCAACCTACATAACGAGTATTGATCTGGGCTATGGGGATAGGAACTATGTATTGTATGGTACCGTCACCGGCAAGCTCATCATTTTCCAGTATAATGAGTCCATAGATGGGTATGAACTAGTATATGACTCGGAGGCGGAGGATGATTACTCCATAGGTGAGAACATATGGGACATACTAAAAATAAAGCCCGATGAGAGGTTCCCATACTGGGTACATATTGCGGGGTACGGTATAGATCTTGGCACATATAGTGTCGAAAATATGGATCTCTTCGATATGGATAGAGATGGAGATGAGGATTTGATTATTGGTACCGTGCAGGGCGACATTCTCTACTACCAGTATACCTCCGAAGGATTTGTGCGTGATACATACTCAGAAAACATCCTGTTTGGGAATATAAACGAGCAACCAACATTTTTCATGTCTGTCAGGATGTGTAATATAATAGATTCCCCCTCAGCCCCAGGACCAGAACTCGTGGCTGCCTACTGGAACCTCACAACAAGTAGTATGGAGATATCAATATTCTATCTGGAATCACCATTCCACATAAGCTACAAT
This sequence comes from uncultured Nitrososphaerota archaeon, assembly GCA_964628995.1. Lineage (GTDB taxonomy): Archaea > Asgardarchaeota > Njordarchaeia > Njordarchaeales > Panguiarchaeaceae > Panguiarchaeum. Next base: position 10,760 of record CAZVPA010000046.1, read on the forward strand.
GCGAGTAGGAGATATAGCGTTGGGTCGCATGAGGTAACAGAAAAGCTGATGGGGATGCTTAATGGGCCTGTATATACGCCCCTAACACTGGATGTTGGTGATATGGATGGTGATGGGTTGGATGATATAGTGCTCGCGGCCAGCGGTGAGCTCTACTTGATTAGGAATCTGGGTGGGGAGCCACCACAGTTCGCCCTAGATGATGAGTATTTTGATGGTATAGCCGAACAATTGGGTGGGAAGACACTATATGAGCCACAGATAGTGGATTTCAATAGGGATGGAATACCAGACATTGTCGTTAGCTACTACTCTAAGAATGGGTCAACATATTTTGAGAATATAGGTACTAGGGATGAACCAATATGGGTTCAGAAGAAACAGCTATTTGCTAATTCTGTATCATCAACAAACCCGGTGACGAACTTTGCGTTCAATGGTTTTACTCTCTCCCAAGTAGTATATGATGAGGACACAGATAAGTACTATCTATGGGCCAAGAAGAGGGGAGTAGGGGAAATACATCTCTTTGAGGGACGGACAGATGGAATATCTACCCTAGCGCTGGCAACATACCCATTACTTACAGTGATAAATATCGCTCCACTCGTTCCCACAGCAACAGAAAAGAACTTTGGTTACCACATATTTGAGGTCTGGTCAAACCATCGCGACCTACATGGATGGACACAGGCAATAGCACATGGAGATGTCGATGGGGATGGGAAGGGAGAAATAATCGTTGGTGACTTCGACAACAATGTGTATATCTTCGAGCATCTCACAAACAATACATATAAGAGAGCATTCAGGAGCAACGACCTATACTATGAGATAGTGACTAATAAGTCCCCATACTATGCTGGAGAACTGGGAGGCTTGGAGGCAACATTCAAGAGGAGGATTTGGGAACATGCACGCTACCTAGTTGCTGATGCCGATATAGATCATGATAACAGGAAGGAGGTAATAGTGGCAACAAAATACCAGATATACGTATTCGAGCACCAAAAATATGAGAACTATGGGTTGGAGTATAGGTATTCCTTCCTAGATCATCCCCTAGCAACAGTACTTATGGAATACACGGACGGTATCTCGGCATTCGCATACTGCTATGACCTCGACTATAATGGGTATGGAGAGGTGATCGTGGCGATAGATGGGGCCCTATTCGTACTAGAACTCACAGAGGATGGATTCATAGAAACATTCAACTATCTTGCTGGACTATTCAGGGAGAAATTCGAGAAGTTCCTATCCACCTATGAGTACAATGAACTTGAGCCAATATTTATGACGCCGGGGAGCCCCTACACATACTACTATAATACCATATCAGCATTCAAGAAATACTTCTCGCAACTAAAAATAAGGGCGATAGTTGTAGCTGATTTGGATGAGAACGGGAACAAGGAAATAATTATTGGTGGCGTGAACGAGACACTGAGTTGTAGATCCTTACATGGTGGCTTCCTATACGCTATAGAAACCCAGTTCGGGACATACTACACGAAATGGGCGGCACCATTCAATATAACATATAAGAACCCCATAAATACATTAAGGATAGACGATCAAGATTATGACGGAAAAATGGAGCTCATTGTTGGTGGAGAGAAGGGTATAGATATATTCGAAACATCAGGATCGGACTATCTAAAGTACATAACGACGATTTCGGCATCTCCAGACCACCCATATGTGAACAATACAGGGGTCTTCACGATCATCTGGGCAGGGTATGCCTCAAGTCAGTTGCCAGATCAAGATATCGTAATACTCCCGAGTGGAAGAATAGTACTTTTCTTTATCTCTAAGTACTCACTATATGGAAAGGAGACAGAACTTTACTTCGCATATAGTGATGATGGAGGAAAAACATGGTCTACGCCGGAGGTCCTAAGCACCCCTACAGACTATGGTTCTGTAACCCCCGTAGCGGAGCGGTATCCAAGGGTATTATATTATTATGGCCGTATATATGTTGCGTGGTATGCTGAGGTCAATGTTAGTACCCCTACAAACAACTATACCATATGTTTCAGATATATTAATGTGTCAGACTTCACGGATAGAAGCCCTATAGAGATGGTTATAAACAGCACGAATAACTTTACGAGAAGTATAAGTCTCTGGAGGTACTATCTATGGACGGGATTTGGTTACTATGATTTCGGAATAAGCTATATTAACACATCGGACTATGACCTCTACATTTATGTCAGATATTATAGCTACTTCTTAGGGGCAAGATGGTACAAGCATCCGAACTCTCCGAGAATATACCACATATATGACAATACCTGGAGTGGGTTCTATGATCATGACATCGCATATGTTGGTGATAATACATGGTTGATGGCGTTCGTGTGTAGTAAGAGTCTCAATGGGAGAAGACCCATATGGACATCAATGACAAACAATACATTTACGAACTGGACGGAGCCCCAAGCGGTATACCCGACACTATACTATGAGTATTATCCCTCGGTCGAGTATTATGATAAGGAGGATATCGTTGTTGTGGGAGGGATGATATACAATACGTTCCACCCACTGATCCCATTTGTTGTTTCATCGAGAAACAAGGGGGCTTCATGGTCAAGTCCTAGGATCATATATAGGTATCACCCATCAATAAGGGAGGTATGTATCAATGGTACCGTGGCATATGTATATGGTACTAATCCAAGGACAACATACTATGTCCGTGACCACAATACCTTTGGGTTGAGACTATCCATAAACGATAATGGGGAGGTAGTGTTTTCTTTCGGTGTAGATTTCACATATTGGATAGGCTCAAAACGGAATGTTGTACATGACATAGTTGTGGGGTATAGGGAAAGTCATGACTGGTTAATATTTGAGCTTGGAGACACCAGGGTTCTTGCTGTTGGTGATACAGATGGTGATGGACGCAGAGAAATAATCTCGAACTATTATGAGGATGGAGTCACAGTCTTCGAGATCTCAGATAACTACCTAGCATATAGGAGGTATACCCAGGTAGCAATAATGGAGAAACTCAACAACACCGTGACATGTATATCGGTAGGGGACAGCAACGGTAATGGTTGGGACGAACTGGTGGTAAGCATGGATTATGGGAATGTATACTCATTCGAGTTCATACACGCTGGTTCGTGGACCCCAACCAATATTAGTGTACCTAGGTTGGAATTCAAGTATAAGTACTTCACATACGCGGATGCGATCAAGGAATATGATATTGCTGACATTGATGGTGACGGCTATATGGAATATTACTGCCGTGATAACTACTTCCTATACACGATAGACACAGCATACTCGATGCCTGACTATCTATATTTTTCATCTGGTATTGCCTATGTTAGGGCATATACGCCACCTGGGGAACCAGCGGACTTCATTGTGGCCCTGAATAATGGAACAATAGCATATGTTGATGGTAGAACATTAAGTGTTATAGATATGTTGGTGGCCTTTGGTGGCTCAGTAGAGGACATAGAATTTGGCTATGATACATTATTCGTCACTAACTATTCTGGATATGTTGTGGAGGTAGACCCAGTAAGCATGGGGGTATTATGGGAGTATAATCTTGATACATCAGGGGTCGTTGATTTGGGTATTGTCAGGGAGGGAGGCCATATACTGGGGGTCATTTTGAGGCTAATGAATGGTACTGCATACTGTGTTGATTATAGTAGCAAGACCATTATATGGAGTGCAGACCTGAGCTATGGCTCCATATGGAGGATGTTGTCCTATGACTTTAATGGTGATGGGGTTGACGAGATTGTTGTTCAGAACTATAGTGATAGCAAATACATAATAATGGTTCTGTCTGGCTCGAATGGGCGGGTACTCTATACGGTTGAGTATGAGTCGGACTACACATTCAGGGAATTCAGGCTCCTAAATGTGGATAATGACTCCTTCATAGATATATTGGCAGTAGCATACCGTGGGGAGGTGGCAATATCGTCAAGATCCTTTGATGTTATATGGTACTCGGTGGATTATAAAAAGGACAACTATTACATATGGGACTTCGATGGCGATGGCATGTCGGAGATTCTAACATCCTTCGATGGTGGCGCCATACTCAGTAATTCCTATGGTATGATGAGGATGTATTATGGCTGGCCCAGAAACAGTACATATATGGTTATGGGAGATGTTGATGCTGATGGGGAATCAGAAATAATGGGATTCCTGAGTACCGGCCACTTCGTCGTTGTTGGGGAGTCAGCATTCGAGGAGACATATAGGGGGCTAGCATACTATAGACCCAAGATAGCAGGCGAATATAAACTACTAGGAAATATATCGAGGGGGGTTGTCCAGACTTTTGATACCGATCTGGATGGATATGAGGAAATCTTTGTGTCCAACGGCACCGACATAGTTGGGTACTCATTTAGAGATAACAGAGTCTTTATGTCGATAAGCCTAGACACAAACATAAGGGAGATACTCTATGGAGACCTCCTTGGGAAGGGTAGTAACTCGACAATAGTTGTGTATGATGACTACAATGTGACAGCCATTGATCTCTCCGGGAACATAATATTCTCAGTTAGGGTTGTGTCTCCTCCCTACTACATAATTAGGGCATTTGTTGGTGACTTTACTGGTAGTGGTAATAGTGTGATGGTTGTCGCGGCCAACGGCATATATATCATAAAGAGTAGTGGTGTGCCATATCTATTCTCCACACTAGAGGTACCAACATATCCAATAGTTGGGGACTTTGATGGTGATGGCATCCTCCAGTTGGCATATAAGAGGTATGACAATGGGTTGTTAGTGGTGTATAGTGAGGATGGCTCTGTCGCGTGGAGTACAGTCCTAAATGGTACCGAGATAAATAACTATACGTGGGATATATTCGCCATAGACTACAATGGGGATGGAGTTGATGATATTGGGTATACCGATGCCCATGGGAAAATAGTGATATATAATGGGTCGAATGGGGCAATACTCGATGTTATCTCGACAGGGATAGAGTCATTCGGCCTATGGATGGGGATGGATAAGACATTCGGCGGGGCCATAGCAGTGAAGTATGCTGGCTATGGACTATACATATATGACAGCCTAGGCAACGTACTATATGAGTTCAGGGATGAATCAACAAATGGATACTGGAGCATGGAGATAGGGGGCTATCCATACTATGTATCGTGGACACCATCAAAGATATATGGCACAAACGCAAGCAACAAACACATATACCTCCCACTCGAGGAGGAGATATATGATGTAGCCTCACTACGATGCGGAGGAGAAAAACTCCTCGTAGCACTAACACGGGATGGAAGAATAGTGATAATATCACTAGTAATAGGTGAACCAGCAGAAATACCCACGACAAAAACACTCGGAATACAGCAGGCCCCCAGCCACAACATAATGCTCCATGTTAATAGTACGGATAGACTCTGTTTAGTCATAAAAAGAGAATAAATAATCCCCCCTTTGTCTTCATTCCATTCTTTTTCTCTCTGTGACACACCCCTAAGGGGGGCTCTCGGTACCCGATCCCATGAATTAGCACTTCTTTATATAATGGATAAACAAAACTCCTCTTCCCCGATTGATTGTTGCTAGACTATACACACCCAAAAAAGACTCATAAACGAAAT
>CAZVPA010000047.1:0-13814 GCA_964628995.1 uncultured Nitrososphaerota archaeon
ATGTATTTCATCTTGTCCAGCCTGAAATAGTGCTGAATTTGGAGAAAGATGTGTCTATTTGTCTCTCTGTTCTTTGTCATCTGATGTTTGGTCATTAATAATAAGTTTTCGTCTTGTGTTTCCCTCAGTACCATATTTATCTATCCAAGAAAAAAAGGTTTTTCTCATTTAATGGAGGGCGATAATGGTTGGTGGGTCGGAGAGAATAAATAGCAAGCATATAAGGGAGATAAGGAGGGGGATTCTCGTCTTAAGCCCAGGGGTAAGGAGGCTAGTGAGGGGTAAGGGTTTCTCCATCAGAGAGATCATGGAGGCTGGAATAGGAATCGACCAGGCGAGGAGGCTCGGCATACCTATTGATAAGCGTAGGAAGACGAGCTATGAACACAACATAAACTTTCTCAGAGAGATAATGGAGAAATTCAACATCGAGCTTGTGGAGAGACGTGAAGTCATAGAGGAAAAACCAATACCGCCCCCAGAGAGGGCACCAGAGGTGCCTAGACCCGAAGTCCCATCCATCAAAAGTATTGATGATTTATGCGAGAACCTAGTAATGTTCTTGGATGAAAAGAAGAGGAGGAGGATCGATAAGATACGTGAGGCCTTTAGGGAGTATGTGGGGGCACTAACAAAAGTAGGGGGTATGGAGCTGTCGGAGGAGGAGATAGACAATCTATTACTCCAAATACTCGATGACCTCGTCATGGCTGGATATGGAAAACGATCCGAAAAAATGTTTTCAAGGACGGAGGAGTGGGATATCTCACTTGCTAGAGAGATAATCATGGATAGGCTTAGGGAGTTCTTCTCTGGGAGGGGAGAGTAGAGATGCGGACGATAACTATTAACGAATTTAAGAAGATCCAGTTAAAGGTCGGCCGGATCATAGAGGTAATCGACCACCCTAAGGCAGACAAGCTATATGTATTGAGGGTCGACATGGGTGGGGAAATAAGGACATTGGTTGCAGGGATAAAACCTTGGTACAGGAAGGAGGAGCTTCTTGACAAATACATAATTGTCCTTGCTAATCTTGAACCAAAGAAGATAAGGGGGGTCACCAGCGAGGGTATGCTGCTTGCTGCCGATGATGGGGAGAATGTCTCCATATTAACAATAGACAAACCAGTGAGATTGGGGGCCATGGTTCATTAATCTAGCTGGTCAACGAATCACCATTTGATGGATTGGGAATAATAAAAGGATACCTTCTTATATTCACTTTTTATGGAATTAATTGTGGAGGTATCGTGATGATGATGTATTATGAGCTCGTGAAGTCCTCAGAGGAGCTGGTGGGTACAGAGGGGTTCTTAAGGCTACCAGCCTATATTTTTGATGAGTATGTTTTTGATGAGTTAAGGCATGCAGCACTTACAAAGGCCCTAGAACTCCTCAGGAATGGGAAAAACATACTAATAATAGGTAGGGCGGGAACGGGAAAGACGGCATTCCTGGCGGTAGTACTAAAGAGGCTCATGGATCAAGGCTACAAGGTAGGGAAAATAATAAATGGAGAGAGTGTCGGAAGGGAGCACGAAGGAAAGGGGGTCTTCCTGTTCTATGACGATATCCCACGTGTGGAGAGGAGAACAATACTGTCGATAATCGAGAATAATGTGAAGATGATCGTGGCCACGGCAAGAGTAGAAGAACTGGACAAACTCGCTAGGAATATTGGGGATGACCCCAGAAAATATTTCGAGTATATAGAGATAAGAGAAATGGATGATGAGTACTTAATGATGATCTTGGAGAGGTTCGCGAGGAGAGAGGGTATAGAGGTTGACCCAAGGGCGGCAAGGATTGTTGTGATGAAGGCAAAGAAACTCCCAGTATATATATGGCAAGTAATACGTGACCTAGCAATAGCAAGAAAATTCAGGCTGGACGAGGAGTTCGCGAACAGAATCCCTGAGGGTATGTTTGAATATGTGGATAAGATCCTATGGAATGTCCTAGGCGACAAGGAGGACAGGAAGGAGGTTCTTTTGACACTAATGATAATGACAATAATGCCCGAGTATGAAATGCATCAAGACCTATTTAATGCTGTATTTGTCGAGGCAACAAGAGAAATAAAGGGTACGGATATGTCCTCAAAAGCGATACTACTTGGTAGTGACACTCTGGCACACATATGCAGATACCTGACACGGACACCTAGATATTCCTTCAGGCTTCCTCACGATTCTTGGGCGGATGTACTTAAGGGTAAGAGTAGAGGGCTTCTGAGCGAAGAAATATCAAGCCTAGTATTTGTATTTCCCATGGACGAGCAGATGAGAATTCTTAAGAGAGCCGCTAGGCGTGCATATGACGAGGCAATATCGAAGTCTAAGGATCCAGCAAGGATAAGAGAATTCTTCAGACAGCTCAACCTACTCGGGATAGGTAAGGAGGCAATAATGGGGGCCGAAGCCAAGGTAAGAGAAAAACCAAGAGTAGGGGCTGCTGAGGTAGTCAAGAGAGAGGCTGTTCCCCCCAGACCCACTATCCGTCCGGTTGTCGAGGAGAAACCGCCTGTTGTGATAGAAAAACCACCAGTAGGAATAGCACCAGAAATACGGGAGAAGATAAGAATAAAGCTGTATGCTACAACTAAGAAAGTCAAGTCATATAGGCCGACAACATACATGATGGTAAGGCTGACGGATATATCGGAAGCAATATTGAAGTCAGGCACATTCAGGAATACATGTGGTATGAGCAGAAGTGAGGCTCTAAGGAGGGTAATGTATAGGAGGGTGGGCCGTACATGGACAATAAAGTACCCATGCTGGGGAGGGCTATCGATAACGGAGACGGTACAGCCATTGGTCTCTGGGATGTCAACAGAGCAAATAAGGGACTTCATAATACTCCTCCTAATAGGTTTCTTCCTTCTCATAATACCAATAATAGGTATAATACTATTCTTCATAATCCTCTTTAGTGCCTTCTCAATAATAGCTGGAGGGGAGAACATATATCTATCCGAAATATCGATAGAGGGCGATAGGGATATCGTTAGGTCACTAGTACGGGAGATCAGAACTGGGGTAGGTAGAGGCCCTATACATCGTCGTCCTAAAGTTCTCAATGCGATAAGACGTAGGCTTGGTGTGAGCCCAGATACCATCGAGAGACAATGGTATGTAATTTAGTTTTTTTCTCTATGGAAGGAGCCCCTAGGTAGGTCTACTATTTTTCGAGATTAATAATTTTCAAGTTTCATGTTTCCTAGATAGCTACTCAGTAGTATATGACCCCTCTAGGGTATTTCATAGGTTTGTGAATCCCTGTATAGACCATGCGTTTTATTAATGCATATTCGTTATTTTATTTCTTGCGTAGGGTTGGTGCCAAATATGGGCGAGTTTTTCGAGATAAGGATGGAGATTCCAGAGAAAATGACTATGAAGAGAATAATGGATGAGCTCAAGAATATTCCTCGTGAGTATGGTCTGGATAAAACAGCGAGTGTTGTTGATGCCTTGCTTAGTGATCCAGATATCATGGCGGCTCAGTATGCGTGTAACCATATGGTGGTGAAGTATTTAAAATATAATGACCATGGTAGATCCCACTCAATAATAACGACGAGGAATGCGATAAAGATTCTAGTTCTTCTTAGGGATGCGTATCCCCCAAATATTGTTAGGTATGGTGTAGGTTCTTTTGATGATGCAGCGTCGGTCGTGGCTATTGCTGCCTTCATACATGATCTTGGCAATATGATCCATAGGGTCTTCCATTATGGGTTTTCGACGGTTGTTGCTAATCGTATTGTATGGAGGTACATAAATAAGTTTTGGGAGAAGGAGTCTCGAAGAAAGAAATGGCTAATATATGCACATATAATGAATGCTATTTTTTCGCATGATGATGATGTTTTCGCATATACGGTGGAGGGATCGGTTGTTAAGGTAGCTGATGGTTGCGATATGGCTGCTGGCCGCAGTAGGATGCCCTATAATATAGGTAAGGTTGATATACATAGCGTATCGGCCCTCAGCATTAGGGAGATAGATATCAAGAAGGGAGATAAGAGACCCGTGAGGATAGAGGTGGACATGGTTGATGCTGCTGGTATCTTTCAGGTTGAGGAAATACTTATGAAGAAGATAAACACTAGTATTCTCGGGGACTATATCGAGGTGGAAACCTTTGTCAATAAAAGGAGGGTGAAGCTTTATAGACCATCATTTCAGGTTGAGTGATATTTTTTGATTTTTCTCCTATAGAGTGTATGAATACTGCTGAGGTATGAAAAATGGAGTTTGTTCCTCTATGGGAAACTGAGAGAAGGGATACTCATAGATATATATCAATGGGGATACTGGTTCTATGGTTAATGACTTTTGTTATGAACGGGATAGCACTATATATATACTCGGGAATGGGCAATATTGCGGCAGAATATCGGGTGAGGACACTATTATTCCTACAGGCGAAAATACTTTTGGTCCAAGCAATATCAGGCATACTGTGGTTTGCTGTGTCACTATATATCTTTCTTTCAGCATTATTTATCGAGGAACGGGAAAAATATAACATAGCTTCGGGGGTTATGTTCCTCATAAGTGGAACTGCTGAGTTAGTGATAGCGATCTTCCTTCTGATCATACGGAATCGCTTGCTCTATGTGGCCTATAGGTTGCCGCTCATCAGTATGGATGAGCTCAGGGCTTTTATCCTAGAAATAAACAAGACGCTAATTCCGCTTAGTTTGGCGGCCAATATCGTGATAAGTCTGAGTATAGGATTGGCCTTCATAATGCTTGGGCTGGGAATCAGAAAGTATGCTTGGAAATTGGAGAACAAGCTACTGGGTATTACATATTCGCAATTCCCCCCATATGTGCCGGAGGGAACCTCCGAAGCTTCTACGTCCCAGATACATCCCATGTATACCCCCTTAATATCGAGGATCAGGCAAGGAATAAAAAAGATGTACTCTGGCGGGACAATGTACCTATTGAGTGGTGTGTTTGACATAATAGGAATATTCATACCGTTCATGGGGTTCCTAGCATTCATATTCTTCATAATAGGTATGGTACAAATAAGTGCTGGGAGAAGGATGATCGAGGAGGGGAGACGGCAATATATCCTATCCCAACAATTAGAGACCTCTAGGAAGTATGAGGGTGAGTTGGTATGAGGAGGATCGGCCTAGTAATAATAGTGGTGATGCTAACCCCAATATTGATGCCAAGGCCCCCCCTATTCAGTATATCATACCCCGAGGTTTCCACAGATAGCAACCACATACCAAGAGGTATAAGGCCATCATTACCGATGAGAATTCCAATGCCCAATATCACAGACATATATAAAGTAAGGACGCCTAGGGACATAGTACTTGATATTAGGTTTACCCCACTTCACTTTCAAAGGTCTGATGTTGGTATACTCCCAATAGCGAGGAATACTAGAATAGAAAACGTGGGTGGGTTCTTCCTGCCAGTAAATATAACGGTAGTAAGGCTACCATACTCAGCCAAGAATATTAGTGTGGATATAGAGAGCATAACAGAAGAGAGTATTGATATCCCAAAACCAGGACTGAGGATACACAAGCCAGGGGTCTTTCTAGGTTTTGTCAATGTCGATCGGGAGGGGATTGGCCATCAGTCTAATGCCTTTGTGCAGTGGGATGTTTACTCGGGGGTTGATCCAGAAAGATTGGTGATGTCGAAATTCTTGGTGATAAGGATATATCCACTAAGGATCCTAGACAGAAACTCTGGAGCTTTTGTGAGCTATGTCAGGCTGAGGATAAAATATCAGACAGAGGAGAAGTTCTTGGTGATGGCTAGTGAGAAATACGACATATTGATAATCACATCAAGAGATCTAGCGCTCGCCGCAGAGAAATTGAAGGCTATCAAGGAGAGGGATGGTTTCTCTGTATATATCAAATATGTGGAGGACATATATAACAGCTATGATGGGAGGGACAGGCCTGAGAAAATAAGGAATTTTATCAAATATATGAAGGAAAACCATGACATCTCGTACCTCATAATTCTTGGGGATTCCGATATAGTCCCAGTGAGGTATGCCTATATACCCGACGGAGCATTTGACCACGACCCAGAGATAGATGGATTATTTGTGGAGACAGACCTTTACTATGCGGATTTGGACTATACATGGAATGACGATAACAACTCCAGATGGGGAGACCTAGAAAACGACAAGGTTGATGGTGTACCCGACATATTTGTTGGTAGGCTACCAGTAAGCAACCTGACAGAAGCGTTGGGTGTCATAAATAAAATCGAGCACTACAAACCCATAGACATATTATATTCCCGCGTGTTGTTTGCTGGCACAGATACATTCATGATTGGGTATCCCGAGGGAGAATACCTCCTTGAGTACTCAGAGAAGTATGTGAAGAATGCCACAATTACGAAGATATATGAGACATTTGGGAATCTTACTAGGAGTACATTCATCAAGGAGATGGATGAGGGATACTCCATAGTAGCGTTTACTGGTCATGGAATGCCAGACAGTTTAGTGCTTTCCTTCTCCCAGACATACTCAATAGGGGATGCGTTAAGACAAAGGAATAGAATATTACCAGTATTCGTAGCCCTATCCTGTGACGCTGGCAGATTTGCTGGTCTTGATGGGGTAGGGGAAGCACTCGTAATAAATCCTAATGGTGGAGCAATAGCATTCATAGGGTCAACACGTATTGCTTGGGGATACATAGGGGAATTAGTAACGACAGGCCTCATGGGAGAAATGTTTTGGAGAACCATAAAGGCACTATATGATGAATCCCTAGGTGGATATCTTGGGAGGGTATGGGCGGAGGCTCTTAGAGAATACATAATGAATAATCCCATTCAAAGGACACTAGCAGGGTATTATCTTGACTGGAAGACTGTTGCCGAATTCACACTTCTCGGAGACCCAACATTGAATGTGAGGTATATATCAAAAAACACAACCGATGAGATAGGGGGGATGGTGGAGAATTCAGAGTTGATACTAGACAACAAAACAGTGATACTCTCGGAGGATCTGACAGCCAAGAACTCAACGCTACGTATCGTTGATTCCATACTTGTGATGAACGGCTCCCAGCTGTTTATGGAGAATTCAACGTTGATAGTAAACAACAGTATAATAATTGGCGATAGGATAGTGGCGGAAAACTCAACAATAATCATAGATAATAGCTCAATAATCCCAGAAGTATCCATCACAAATAGTACATTGGAGACGAACAATAGTGTGTTGGACTCGATAATGATAATGGATGATAGGTCAGACCTGTCAATATCTAATTCATCAACAACGCTAATATTGGCCAACTGCTCAGTGAATATTACCGACTGGAAATCTGGATATATAGACGGGGCAGATCTCTCAGTGCTGGGTATTACTGGTGGGGTATCAAGGAGCTATGTTGGTCTCGAAATAGAATTCGTAGGGATCACTGCAGAAATAAGGAACTCAACACTAATTGGGGTGGAGATACATAATGGTAAACTAAACATATCCCTCTCCCTAGTAGGAAAAACAGTCATATTGAACTCGTCGGTAATAATAATCGATACAAACACCACTATCCAGATGGTGATAGAGAACTCCAGCGGGATAGAGGTAGAGCTAAACAAGGGGGTGTTTGAGGATAAAGAACTAAGCATCAGCAACATAGATCTGTCCCTCAGGAATGTGTTTGTGGGTTCATGGAATATTGTGCTTCATAATTCGACAGTATCCGTATATAATTCGACCCTAGGCATCCTAGAGACCGGTGATTCCACGGTATCTGTGAATAGGACATCCACAGTAATACTTAAGGACAATGGGTCTGTCCTAAGTATAATGAACTCGACATTAATGCTCACAATGAGTAGTGGAAACATAACATTACTGTGCTCCAACATAACAACGGTAGTAAGTGATAGGGGACATATAGTGGTTGGTGATGGCTCCCGAATATATGTAATGCATGGAGAAGGGGCATCACTTTTGATGAATTCCTCAAGGATATATCAGCTATACCTAGAGAATGGAAGTGAGGCCACGATAGATAATAGTACTATTGTTGAAGCTGTACTCATGGACTCAGTAAACATGACGATAAACCACTCAAAACTAGCGGTAGTTGATTGCGGTAATGGGTCAAGCCTTACGGTGGATAATTCGAAGGTCCTCTATTGGTTAAGGATATATCAAGGATCCAGTATTGTGGCTAGGGATAGTGTTATCTGGTTCGGTTTGGTGTTCAAGAACAGCTCCATAATGTTTGAGGATTTGATGAGTGGAAAGATCATTGAGGAGAACATGTCTAGGGACATCTATGGTTGGGAATTATTCCTCAGCAATGTTACGGTATTAGGCTGGGATATCATTAGTTTTAGCTCCAGCATAACTATTAGTAACTCGGAGATAGGCTGGGTATTCGCATACTATAACAGCGGAATAAGTGTTCGGAGTTCGATGGTGTCATTACTCAGGCTTACACATAACTCAATAGGCAATGTTGATGACTGCATCATCGGTAGAGTTCTTACGTCTGGAAGATCAAACCTAACGGTAACTGGGTCATCCATAAATAGTGTGTACGCCTTAGGGGAATCTCACGTAAAAATATTGGGATCCGTCTGCGACATCGTTGCGGGGATGGGTACGGATGCTGAGATAGAAATATATGACTCCCACTGTGGATATGTAGCGGCAATAGAGAATGTAACAATGCTTGTTGATAGGTCTGTATTGATAGCATACTTATCATTCTCCGAAATATCATACACATTTAAGGGACTGGCGCCAGAGTATGTGGTGAATTGGGACTCTACCCGCGAACTGAGTCTGTCAACAAATTGGGTAGTGAACATAACAGATTCATGGGTATCCTGGGCAATAGATGCTGAAGACAGCAACATAGAAATAAGGGACTGTATGCTTATGGACCTCTATGTGACAGAATCAGAAGTCAATATTATTAATACTAGCATAACATCATACTTCGTGGCATTTTCATCGGAAGTTACAATTGGGAACTCTAGTATTTATGGGATCGATATTTCTTGGGGATCCAGAATAACACTCACAGACACGGTTGCTCCAACATTATATCTGGTTGACTCAGAGGTGAGATCATCTGGTTCATTACTGGGGGTAATACTATATCTGATGAACGGCACATACATGTTTAGAGATCTTACCCCTGGCGTATATGAGGAATATAGATTCAGTGTGGATGAAGCGGGGATAAGCATAGAGCTCTCAAACACATCATTATTTGGGTGGGTGATATTTGGGATAGGACTTATGGGACGAGTAGACATAACGGTGGAGAACTCAACACTAATGGCTGTAGGATTAGCATATAATGGCTCGCTCAAGATCATAGACACGAAAATCTATGGTTTCCTAGAGGCGATATTAACATCGCAGTTCGACACGAACATAGAAATTGTAGATACTATATGTAGGCTCTACCTATTTTTGGAGGGGTATGAGGAGAGAGTCCACATACACGGATTTGATAGTATAGAATGGGATTATACTGGAAACATAACATCGGACATCATACTCGACAATGTAACGATATATGATTTCCATCTGTCCACCTACCATACGAACATCACGATAGAGGACTCAGAAATAGGCAGTATTGACGCCATGGGCGGCGATGTGGAGGTATATAGAAGTAATCTAGAATCACTATCAGCAACCATGTGTAATATCAATGTAGAAGAATCAAACATAAGTAGTCTCTCAACACACGGATCATACCTATCGATACAACATTCCACTATAGGAAGGCTATGTCCAATGTTTTCTCAGCTCGATATTGCGGAATCGAAAGTCGGTGTTGATATAATGGTTATACATTCATCTCTAGAAGTGCGTGGATTGGAACCATCTGAATATGGGGTACTCTATGTACCTCAAGATATCCCCTTATTGGCTACTGGCATAATGAGGAATGTCGAAATAACTGCGTGGTACATATCGGTTAACGATCTATCATATGTGAAAGTATCAAACTCCAGCATAGAGAAAATAAGCCCCGTGGGGCACAAATATGTATTGACTGTCAACAATTCCCGTGTTGGGACAATAGTGGCTAGTGGGGAGGGTAGTGTATCAATATGGGATTCCGAGATAGGGCTTGAGCTCGATATCAAGACCCTAAGAATATCTATAACCAAGCTCCATGAAGGCATAGCTAACATTACATCCAGAAGCATATTTGGATATCCAGAACCACCCATAGATCTAGCCATCAGGGATACAAACATAACAATGATGAATGTATCGATATCGAACTCTATAGTATCAATAACGAATATATATACAACACTACTAATGGTCGAAAATAGCTATCTAAATATGGAAAATGCAAGCATTCTCCAAGCAGTGGCATATACGTCATCAAGGATAACGATACGTAACTCATGGATTAGGCTCTTTAGCTCGGGTATCGGGTCGTCAGTATACGCATATAGGACAAGTATAGGTCTCATAGCGATGTTTATCTATGCTAATACCACGGAAGAGCTACCGAGTGGTGGAGACATAACATACTCAAACATACAAACACACTCACGATACATTCTAACAGAATCGAGACTGATTGATTGGTCTGTCGTAGCGGGATATGTTGCGAATATATCCATAGAAAATATGAGTCTCTTTATGGTTGGGAGTGAGGGTTTAGGGAGGTTATGGCTAAAGGATGTTTTTGTGGAATATCCAGTAGACGCATTTGACTTGTCAGAGACCCACATATTATTCCACGTAGAGATAGAGGTATTGTATGACTTCATGAGGCCTAACAAGGCAAGCATAACGATAAACGGGAAGGGCGCAAACATAACTGTCGATGTTGAGGGTGGTCAATATGAGGTCTTGCTACATCAAGCAATAATAAGATCATATGAAAGGGTAGATCTAGGAGAATACACAATAACCGCAAAGGTAGGGCTCTTCAGTGGATCAAAAGAGATATATCTTTGGAGGAGAACAAGAGTGCGGATATATATAGTTGGCCCATTAACCATAGGCACATTAACAATAATCATAGCAATAGTGATACTGCGAGCTAGCTGGATGAAGGAGAAGATATCACGATTGTTGCGGAAAGAACATAAAGCCAAGGGCGATATGGAGGAGGCCACACAATAAGGGTTAGAGATACATTCTTCTCCAGACACCTTTTTTCTCATCTACCATTTTTAGTCTCACAAAGTTTTTTCTTTTCTTTATAGGGAGATAAATTGTAGAATATAATTGGGTGTTAGGATAATGGCTACTGAACAACCAAAGTATTACTTCCGCTGGGTTCTCTCCAAGAAAGCTATACTCTTGGCAGTAATCCTGGGTGTTCTTGCTGGGTTGGGGTCTCTTGTGTTTTTTGTGATGTTGCAGTTGTCGACGAAAATATTACTTGGCTTTGCGGGATATTCCCCTCCGATACCCCCAGGGGAGAAAGAGTTTGTAGATCTTGGTTTTGAAATACCCGGATGTAGGTATCTCATTATAATAATACCCGCGTTGGGAGGTCTTGTGAGTGGGATAATAACGTATAAGTGGGCCCCTGAGGCGGAGGGTGATGGTACTGATGCGGTCATAGAGGCATTCCACTGGAAGAGGGGGATAATAAGGGGAAGAATACCCGTGATAAAGGCAGTAACGGCATCAATACTTATTGGATCTGGGGGGTCTTCCGGAAGGGAGGGCCCAATATCCCAGATCGGTGGTGGTGTTGCATCAATCCTAGCAATGAAGCTTGGTCTATCCGAGAGGGAGAGGGAAATACTTGTTGTCTCAGGAATGGCTGCTGGTATTGGGAGTATTTTCAAGTCGCCATTTGGGGGTTCTATATTTGGGATTGAGGTCCTATATAAGAGGGATTATGAGGTACAGGCACTCGTTCCAGCTGTAATATCTACTTTTGTTGCGTACATAGTGTTTGGTTCTATTGTTGGTTGGAGACCCATATTTAGTGTCCCAGAATATTCGTTCTCACCATATCAGCTCCCACTCTTTGCTACTCTTGGAATAATAGCTGGGCTTGTAGCTAGGTTCTACATATGGTCTTATGGTAGCATAAACAAGGCGTTTAATAGAGTGAATATTCCAAGATACCTCAAGCCAGCCATAGGTGGTCTCTTAGTAGGACTAATAGGTTTTTGGCTCCCCCAAGCATTAGAGACAGGATATGGATGGATTGAGATAGCCATACTTGGAAAACTAACACTAGAAATACTGATCATAGTTATGATAGCAAAGATATTCGCCACAGCATTCTCAGTAGGTAGTGGTGGGCCCGGTGGGTTATTCGCTCCTAGCGTTGTGGTTGGGGGTTTCCTTGGTGGAGTAGTTGGGTCAATATTCAGGATAATGGCTCCAGAGCTTGCTGGTGATGTGGGAGTATATATAATAGTAGGTATGGGATGTTTCTTTGCGGCGGCGGCAAATGTCCCCTTAGCATCAATAATAATGGTGGCTGAGATGACCGGTGACTATAACATATTGCCTCCAGCATTCCTAGCAAGCATACTTGCTTACCTTGTATCTGGTGAGAGATCGATATATGAGAAGCAGGTTGAGGAGCAGTTCAGATCACCTTTTCATGAACGTGAGATAGTGACTGGCCTCCTTAGTTATCTAAAAGTAAAGAGGATAGCGGTACCAGATACACATGTCGTATCAGTAAACGATAGTGTAATTAAGGCTGAGGAGATAATGAGGAAACATGAACGATTGGCATTACCAGTCCTAGATGAAGATGGGAAATATGTTGGGATAATAACGGCAATGGATATAATGGCTGTTCCCCCAGAAAAAATACGCGAGACGAAAGTAAAGGATTTTGTCAGATGTAAATTCATTTTTGTTACTCCGGAGTGTTCATTGTTGGATGCACTATACAAAATGCTTAGATTTGAGATCCCAGAACTACCAGTAATAGACAGAGAAACAAAGAGTCTTGTTGGTGAGATATCGCTTAGGGACATACTAAAATACTTCCATTATAGGGCTGAAGAATACTTCAGAGAACTAAAAATGAAGATTAGTACTTCGGGATGAAGAAGGGATCTATTTTCTCTTTCTGACCCGTGAAACATCGTTAGAAGTGTTTACTTCTTCCCTCCTTATCTCGGTCTGGGATGGAACTATCTTCGTTCTATTACTAATATTTACTCTGAGCGAGTTCCTGAAGAGGCTTGTGTTCACATTATAGAACTCGTATGTTTTTCCAGCCTCAACACGCTCTATGGTGTCCCCCCATAGCGTTGCCCTAACAACTCCGCTCTCATCCCCAAGGAGTACCTCCGCAAGCTTATATGGCATTCCAGTCTTCTTGGAGACTCCCTCAACAGTACCTCCTTTCTCTAAGACGAGAGCCCTAATATTTAGGCCTCTCCTAACAGGCTTCAGATCACCTATGCGGACAAATTTTTTCTCCATTTTCATTCCTCTATTCAAATTATGGAGTGGAATTCCGAAATTGTCTTTATAAAACAATAGGTTCACATATTTTTTAAGCAATTTTTATTAGTCAAAAGGGTGGTGGCTATGTATACAATAGTCGTTTTCTATCAATACAAAAAGCTGACTAAGGAAGAGGAGGAGCGTGCTGAGAAGGAATGGGAAGATCTAAAAAAGAGGTTTGGGGACTTCGGTATAAAGCTTGTAAGCAACAACGCACACGCATTTGGAACCGAATGGAATGGTTTTCTCGTCATAGAAGCAGAAGACTTCGAAGACTATGTGAAGTTCTGGAAGTGGCTGAAGGATCAGATAAGATGGTATATTAACAAAACACAAACAGTAATCGG
>CAZVPA010000047.1:13824-16078 GCA_964628995.1 uncultured Nitrososphaerota archaeon
CAGACAGTGATTGGTGTGAAGAGGGAATAGGTATAATTTCTCTTTTTTTCAGAAACTTCCGAATTACCTCTCCATGTATTTACTAAGTCAATTTAAATGTTTTTTCTCATCTTGTCTTGGTTGCTTGGGGATAGGAATGAGTGGCATATTGGATGCTCTGTTCACGCATATATTATTGATACTGATAGTTCTACCAGCCATTGGGGCCTTAATAACAGCACTAATAATGAAGAAAAGTGATAAAATCGCAGAATACTTTGCGATGCTCATAGTAACAGTAGAGATGATATTGACAATAATACTCGCACTCAAGTTTGATTTTGAGGAGACTGGTTTCCAGTTTGAACAAACATATGAGTGGCTCCCAGGAGCTAAAATAAATCTTCACGTGGGGGTCGACGGCATAAGCATGGTTATGTTACTACTAACAGGATTCATATGCTTCATTGCTGCGTGGACATCATTCCACCAAATACGTCGTGAAGACAATAGGGCTCTCTACTTTGCTGTTTTCTTGTTATTTGAGGTTGGTATAATTGGAACATTCATATCCCTAAACCTGATCGCATTCTATCTATTCTGGGAGCTAGTATTGCCCTCAATGTTTCTCCTTATTGGAAAGTGGGGGCCTCATCCCGAACAGGCTCGTCATGCAGCCATTAAGTTCTTCATCTTTACGTTTGCTGGATCAGTAATAATGCTTGCGGGATTTGTATATCTATTTATGGCAACTGGGACATTTGACATGATAGTCCTGGCACAATATAAGATATCTCCGGAGATACAAGCAGTCGCATTTGGACTAATATTCTTTGGGCTTGCCGTAAAGCTACCACTAGTCCCCTTTCATACTTGGCTCCCCGACGCTCACGTTGAGGCACCAGCACCAGTAAGTGTGCTCTTGGCTGGACTACTGCTGAAGATGGGTGGTTATGGTTTTGTAAGAATGGTATGGCTCCTCCCAGAAGGCTTCACATATAAGGCAGCGAATATATCGTTGTTCCATATATTCCTCGTAATAGCTGTTGGTGGAGCGATATACTCTGGTCTCGTAGCCATGGGTCAGGACAACTTTAAGCGTATGGTAGCATACACATCCATAAACCATATGAGTTATGTATTTTTCGCGACACTAGTAGCAGCATGGGCTAGAGTAAACGGTGGAGACCCAGAGCTAGCAAAAATCACGCTTGCTGGCGGAATCTTCGAAATGTTTGCCCATGGAATAGCGATAGGTCTTATGTTTCTCATGGCTGGAGTATTACTACACAAGATGGGTACATACCACATTAGTGAGCTTGGTGGTCTTGGAAAAGTTACTCCAAGGATTTCGGTGTTGCTTCTCTTTGGTAGCTTGGCTGTATTTGGTTTCCCGCCACTAGTGGTCTTTGTAGGGGAGATACAGATATTCGTTGGTGGCCTCGGCATACTGTTTGAAGCCAACATGTATCTCCCAGCCATTATTCTAGTGGCTCCACTAATCATAGTTTCTGCATATCTATGGACAATAAGGAGAGTAGTAATGAGTGAAACCACGCCCATGGCCGAGAAGGGAAGGGATCTGGATTGGAACGAGATAATACCACTAGCGATACTGTGTGCCGCAATAATACTATTTGGTGTTTGGCCATCACTAATAACAAACTATATGTCTAAGGCGCTAGAGGTACAGTTAGGATTGCTATAGCGTGGTAAAATATGAGCCTTGATACCATCATAAACATATTTATCAACAGGCCAGTACTAGCAACAGTGACACTAGTCCTTATAGTAGCTACCCTAATCAATCTTGTTGTCGAGAGAATCTGGGGGGATAAGGGAAAAATATCCTTCATAATAACGATAATATCATTGATCCTCGTGGAGGCGGCACTAATAATACTCCCACTGGACAATATTGGGGACAAAACAAGGGAATTCTTCATCTATGACGAGTTCTCAAGATTCTTCGCCATATTTGCTATCTTCGTAACAATAATGATAGCCGTAGCCATTTACTACTACTCAGAAGGACTACCACAGATACCGGCCTTCTACGCACTAATAACAGGTACTGCCCTCGGCCTCATACTGCTACCCTCGGCAGTTGACTTAGTTGCGATCTTTGTTGCCTGGGAGCTCTTGTCAGTACCACTATATGCGATGGTCGCATATTCCCATAAGTGGTCCAGAAGCTTGGAGGGTGCCATAAAGTATTATACTATGGGTGCGGCGAGCTCAGCCATCTTGGGGCTTGGAATAGGCATTATGGGGG
>CAZVPA010000048.1:0-15679 GCA_964628995.1 uncultured Nitrososphaerota archaeon
CCCACACACATCCGACATTAGTAATCACCATCTTTAATAATTTTTCGTTATCAAGTATTTGATAACGGGTGCCCTCAGTATGTGGTTGGGGAAAAAGTATATGGCTTTACTAGTCATAGTGGTTATGTTGATCCTGGGAGTAGTTATTTATCATCTGGCAAGGCCAACCGCTCTAAGGATTTCCACGACCACGAGTCTCTATGGTACTGGGCTCCTAGATTTCCTCAAGATGAAGTTTGAGGATAACCATAATGGTGTTGACCTACAGTTTATTGCTGTTGGTAGTGGTGCGGCTCTAGAGTTGGCGGCGAGGGGGGATGTTGATATGGTCCTTGTACACGCACCTAACTTGGAATATGATTACTCTAAGAGGGGAGTAATAGTTAATGGTGCGATCTTTACATATAATTATTTCGTCATAGTTGGCCCAGAGGACGACCCAGCGGGAGTGAGGGGGGCTGATCCTATAGAGGCTATGGAGAGAATATATAATGCCTGTGAGTGGGGCGAGGCCATATTTGTTAGTCGTGGGGATAATTCTGGGACCCACCAAAGAGAGCTATTATTGTGGAAACTTGCTAATCTTACTCCATTTGGCAAGGACTGGTATAGGGAGACTGGTACTGGGATGACGGAAACACTACTCTATGCGGACCAGGAAAACGCATATACGATCTCCGATACGGGGACATACCTGAAGTTGAAGAAGGAGGGGAGAATAAGCCTGGTATGCTTGGTCTCTGAGGGGAAAGTTCTACTAAACATATATAGCGTATATCTTGTCAACGCAACAATGTTTCCACATATAAATAGTGGTTGGGCTGGGAAGTTTAGGGAGTTCTTGGTCTCTGACGAAGGGCAAGGACTCATAGAATCCTATGGTGTTGATATATATGGCGAACCACTCTTTTACCCCATCAAGGGGAGGGAGGACTACCTAAGGGAGGCCTGGATATGGTTTGTCCAACTAGCGTATGGTAACATAACAATCCGGTAGGTTAGCATTATGGTGATTGGCGAGATAATAAAAATAACGTTGAGATCATTATTGATTTCCTTTTCAGCCACAATACTAGCATCGTTGTGGAGTATACCGCTCGCTCTTTATTTATCGAGAACAAATAGCAGGGCTGTCAATATTGTTGTCGGATTATTCAATAGTCTTGTTGGTGTCCCAACGGTGGTTGTTGGCCTCCTTTTCTACATGCTTTTCAGTAGGTCGGGCCCCTTAGGGTTCATGGACATATTATATTCTCCCATAGCCATAGCTATTGGTGAATCATTTCTGATAACCCCATGGATAGTATCTCTCGGATATGAACTATTTAGGGGTGCTGGGCAATCCTACTGGGAACTTGCGATCTCTCTAGGCATAGACGAAGACATAGCAAGAATAATAATGGTCAAGGAGACATTGCCAGATCTCCTAGTTATACTATTGATGGCATTCTCTAGGGCTGTCGGTGAGCTTGGTGTGGCACTACTTGTTGGTGGAAACATAAAGGGCTCAACAAGAGTCCTCACAACAACAATAGCTCTTGCTGTTTCCCGAGGGGAATTCGAGCTTGCCCTCACTTTAGGTGGGATGCTCATACTTGTCCTGTTTTTGATCTCGCTTATGATAAGAACGCTGAAGGTGTATGGAGAGTGATTATACTAAGGGATGTGTGGTACAAATATGGTGAGGTTATAGGGATAAGGGGGGTAAATGTGGCTTTTAATACCGGCATAAACTTCTTAGTGGGGCCGAATGGCTCGGGAAAAACAACCCTACTCAAAGTCGCCTCAACAATATATAGGCCCCATAGGGGGGAAGTAATTATAGATGATAGGGATCCATGGGAAAACAAAGAGCTGAGAAAGACACTGAGAAGAAATATAGTGTATGTCCACGAAAACCCAATACTCTTCCGTGGTACAGTACTAGATAACCTGATGCTCCCTCTTATCTATAGAGGTTTCGATACGAAGGATGCGAAAAGGGAGGCACTTAGTATCCTTGACATGTTTGGTCTAAGAGGTCTTGCCGACAAGAAGAGGAGGGAGCTTTCAGCTGGCCAGAGACAAATGGTTTCATTACTCAGGGGGTTTATTTTGAAGCCCAAATATCTCCTACTGGACGAACCAACAAATTCCTTAGACCTGAATAGTAGAAGAAGAGTATTACATTATTTAGAGAATACAAAGGCAACAATAATCATAGCAACTCATGATCTCCTTCTCCCGTTGGAGCTCGGGGGGAGAATATTCCGTATGGATGGGGGTAGCATTGTGGAGGAACTGGATGTAGAAGAGTCTGTTGAGAGGTATATTCCCGTGGGGTTGTGGACAAAATGATAGACCTTAATGACATAGATTTCGAATTCGATCTGAGAATCAGATATAGGAGTAGAATAGTCCTGGACTACCAGACAGCCAGACTTCTCCACTATGTTGGGAAATCTGGGAAGATACTGATGGCGTCGAAGGTGCTGAGTATCCCATATTCCGAGGCTATTTTTTGATCAAGAGAGCGGAGAAGGCCCTAGGTGTAAAACTGGTGGTGAGGGGTAAGGGTGGAGCTAGGCGGGGCTATGCTGTCCTCACCCCTGAGGCACGGAAAATTCTTGATGCTTATGCTAATATGTTGGGGAGGTTCAATATGGGTCTTGAGGGCCAACATACTATTCCAGCCATTGGAGATCTTGTTATTATTGGGAATGATGACCCTGTTCTAAGGGAGCTTATTAGGTTATTCTCTAGGGATGTATCCTGTGAGTATCATGTTGTGGGATCCTTATTGGGGATGTTCCATATAATTCTGGGTGACTCAGACATGGTTGTTGCCCATCTATATGACCCAGAAACATCCGAGTATAATATCCCGTATATCAGGAGGCTAGGCCTAGAAAACGAGGTGTACGTTTTTAGGGGTTTCATGAGGATGCTTGTTCTTGCGGCAAAAAAACTTTGTTATGGTGATCCTACTGAGTGTCTAATGCATAGTGAGAAGCTAGCCACGAGGAGGAAGGGAAGCGGTACATATCACTATCTAAGATGTTTGGTTGGAGAAAAAATGAGAACCATGACAATACTCCCAACGGGGACACACGAGGAATCCGCAAGGCTCGTAGCGAATGGTATTGCCGATCTATGTGTAACAACACTGAGGGAGGCGACCAGATATGGACTTGACTATATAGAGCTGAAAACAGAATTCTTTGATTTTCTCATACCCAGAGACAGAATCGAAAAAGGATCCATACAGAGGTTCATGGACTTCCTGAAGGAAAATTCTGACATGATAAATAAATATCCGGGCTATACCATACCAAAGGCCTTTCTAGAGAGGATCCTATAGAAATTCTCCAGAGATTTTTGATATCCTATATGGTTCCCAAACTGGGTAGCACGAGTTTCATGTGTAAAAGTTCTCTTTGACTTGCTATTTGATGGTTTCTCTGGAGAGATTGTAGAGTTTGTCTAGAAGTTCCTTGTGGGTTATTATCTTCACTTTTTTGTGCTCGATTTTGTTTTTGGCTACGACTATTTTAGGTGCATCTATATTTCTTGTTTTTGCCAGAAACTTTTTTATCTCTGCTTTATGGATCGAGCCAAGTTTGATCTCTACTACTCCTAAGATCTCGTTTCTTAGGACTATAATGCCATCAATACCCAATTGTGGTGCTTTTTGAGGGATACCATTTATGACTAATGCTAGTGCTTTTAGTACGAAGTCTTCGAAGTATAGTGGTAGTTTTGTTTTTGCCTCCCTTAGCAGTATCCTCTCAGGGATTATTGCTTCTGAGAATCCCGTTTTAGAGTCCAAGTAGAAGTAGAGGTCTATTATTGGTGATGCCACTTGGTAATAATACCTTCTTTTGCCAAAAACCTCGAGCCTCTCAACGACACCCATTTTTACGAGATTATTCATGTATTTCTTTACATCTTGAGACTTCATTTTCTCTTGGAAAAAACCAGATATGAAACTGGCCACCATACCTGGGGAGTTACAGCCACTAGAAAGTGCTTTCAAGATAGCTTCATATCTTTCGGTAAATTCGAAGTCCTCCTCTCCAAATATCTCACCTATTAACGCTGGAACAACCACACGTATCTTCTTTAGAATTTTTCTAAGGAATGATTCCACGTCATCACTTATCTGAAGATCCTCCAGCACAACAGGGTCTTGGGCAAGTGTGGACAATAGTAGTGCCCGCGTTGGGTCCTCCTTCTCATGAAGTACCGCTACTAGTTCCAAAGGACTTAACAAGTCAACACGTATCGGTGTGGCTATCCCAAGTAGGGGAGACTTTGGACCCAGGATATCCGATATGTACCTCAGGCTTGACATTATAAGGATCAATTTTGCTTTACTCCTAGGTTTGTATGCATGGAGAAAATCGCGAAATACTGGTGGAAGCCTATGGAACTCATCAATAACCACAACTTTGTCCTCTAAAAGTTCATTCCTAACTCGCTCGAGAAATACCTTATACTCCAGCTCTTCGAACTCATCGTCAAGGAAATAGAAAATTGTTCTTGTACGCGTAATAAAATAATATGAATCATAGCTACACATATTGCGGACAAGAAAAGACTTGCCCGTCTTCCGCCTACCATACAGCAATATCCAGCCAGCAGTAGATTCGATATGTTTGGTGACTAGTCGGGGAATTTTGAGTCCCATACTCATGAGTCCCCTACTAAAACCACATAAAACATATAAAGTATTTAATATAATAGTTTTTTATTGATCCTGGTATATCTGATGAGAGCTATGGGTATCGAGGAGAAGTTGGATATGAAGTATATCTCCAGCATCATAATGGATATCATTAGGATCCCCCTATTCTCGCTTGTAGGTAGGACGATGGACAGGATAATATATACGACGACTGAGGGGGAGGTTGTGAGTATTTGGTCTATGGATCTGGATGGTGGGGATAGGAGAAGATGTGTGGAGGGCCCCATACATGGTGTGGCGATGCCTAGGCCGAATAGTCCATATGTCGTATATACGAGGGATGTGACCAAGGGGATGGAACAACACAAGATATTCTATAAGGATGCGAATAATGGTGAGGAAAGACTACTTGATATGGAGCCCATGAGAATATTCAGTATGGCTTTTGATGGGTCAAGGATCGCCTTTGCTGGTGCCACCGCAAGGGAGAATGCGTTATATCTCACAAAGGTTGGTGGGTCTCCAGAAAAACTTTGCGTGATGGATACAGTCGCGTTTGTTAGTGATATTGAGGACAGATATATTGTTGGTTTTGGAAACATGGGGAGGAACCCATACACATATGAACTATTCATATACGACTTGACCAAGGGAGAATATGAGGTCTACAGCCCAAAACAGGGATCACAAAACAAGTATCCCCAGCTGAGGAATGGGAAAATACTATTCGAAAGCAACTATGAGGGAAAAAATAGGCTATACATATATGATCCGGAGACTAGGGAGATTAAAAGAGTAGGTTTTCGGTATGGGGATTATGAAAGGTTCGATCCGGTAGAGCATGCCGCATATGGATGGACAGATGGCGATATATGGGTGAAGGGAAAGAAGAATGGGAGGATACGACTGTTTGTGGATGGGAGGGAGATACATATACCAGAGGGGACAATACATGGATTCCCCGTATTTGTTGGGGACAGAGTATATCTAGCAATATCAAACCTAATGACACCACCAAGAATCATAGAGGTAGATATGAGGGAAAACAAGGTAAGCATAGTTCAGGAGGCATCGATCCCTACATATATCAAAGAAAAATTCCGAGAGGTAAAATTTGTGAAATATACATCGTATGATGGGCTGGAAGTACCAATGTTCATAGTACTATCTACTACAGAAACACTAGGGCCAACAATCCTATATGTACATGGGGGCCCATGGTCAGAAGTCATGGATAGCTGGTCGATGGCAATATCTATGTTTGTGGCACTGGGATTCCATGTACTGGCACCAAACTTTAGGGGATCCACAGGATATGGGGATGACTTCAGAACAGCAGACATCGGGGATCCTGGGGGTGGAGATCTCCAAGACATCATACATGCCGTAAAATGGGCTATAGACAAAGGTATCGCGGACCCAGAGAGGATCGCTATCTATGGCTATAGCTATGGGGGATATATGACATATCTCGCAATGGGTAGGTACCCAGAAATATGGCGATGCGGGGTTGCGGGGGCAGGAATTGTGGATTGGGAGGAGATGTATCAGATGAGTGATGCCATATTCAAACAGTTCATCAAAATATTATTCGCGGGTAAGAAAGAATTGTTGAGGGAAAGATCGCCAATAGAATATGTGGATAGTGTAAGCAAACCCATCTGTATTATACATCCACAGAACGATACTAGATGCCCCCTACCCCCCATAATGAAATACATACAGAAACTGATGCAGAAGAAAGTAACATTCGAAGCCCACATACTACCGGACATAGGCCACGCAATAGTAAAAATGGACGACCTAGCAAAGATAATGCTACCAACACTAATATTCCTAGAAAAATACATGAGGAAGCAACATTAAAAAAACGGAGAATACACATTATTGCCCATCGCAATGAGTCCCTTAGGATAGCCAAGAATAATCCATCCACTAATGGACAATACTATAGTCATCCATAGGTTCGAAGGGAAGCCATCAGAGTAAGATTGTTGGTATGTCTGGGTAAAAAACGAGTTTGATCCTAGTAAATCTTGTAGGGGCGTGAAGAAATCTTCTTAATGCGGAACAGACGAATGATATATACGATCACGACCACAATGTATATAGAGGATACAAGCACTAACACACGGCATATACGAACGCCCATACCAGCATTACTATACTTCAGTAAGCAGATATCAGATCCCCCAGCACCAAAACTGCGTGTGTCTCCGACAATGTATATGGAGTCACTGTACACAAAGATATCTTGGCTATAATCCCAGCTGGCCCCTCCCCAAGTGATTTCCCTCACCTTAGTTCCATCAAGGCGGTATTTAAGTAAACATATATCGCTTTCTCCAGCACCAAAACTATATGTACTTCCAACAAGGTATATATAGTTATTATATATAAAAATACTAGTACCTCCATCGTCATCTTTTCCTCCCCATGTAATATTCCATATAAGGTTTCCATCGAGGTCGAACTTCAATAGGCAGACGTCCCATTTTCCAGCCCCTCGGCTCTCCGTGCTCCCAACAACATATATATTATTATCATAGACGAATATATCGCTACCAACATCCCAGTTGTTTCCTCCCCATGTGACATTCCATAATAGGTTCCCATCGAGATCGAACTTCAGTAAGTAGATGTCAGCACTTCCCGCACCCAAACTTTCAGTATATCCGACAACATATATATAGTTATCATATACAAAAATATCCATGCTATGATCATCAGAGCCCCATCCCCAAATGTGACTCCATATAAGGTTCCCATCCAAGTCATACTTTAACACAAAGATATTATAGTCGATGCTAAAGCTACGTGTATATCCAGTAACATATATGTTGCTACCATATACGAAAACCCCCTCGGCCCAATCATCATCACTTCCGCCCCATGTAATGTTCCATACGAGATCGCCATCTAAGTTATACTTCAATAACCAAGCATCACTTTCTCCATTACCAAAACTGAATGTGTGTCCAGCAACGTAGATGTATCCATCATAAATAAAAATGCTGTCTCCACCTTCATAACTGGATCCCCCATGAATCTTGATCCACTCTTTTTCTGGTGGTAGATACATCATCAGCGAAAGCGACCCTACCAATATTAGTAATGCTATTATTATCGATAGTGCTATCTTTTTCGTTGTTGTTCCAAGAATTCTTGATATTCTAGATTTTATCTCCGCTAGAGGCTTACGCTCCATTCTTCCAGGCATCTCTTCTGGCGGTACTATCTCTGCTTTCTCCAGTCTCTCTATTTCCATTTCAAGTTCTTCGATACCCTCTGGGTACTCCCCCTCCAATACCATTTATATGTCACCCAGAATACCATGATATATTAGCTACCCCCATTTGGTACTTCTTTATTTGCTTTAAAAATAGTCGGTGCAACGGAACTGTACCCGCTATAGTGCTACATCGGCGTCTGAATAATATAAACTTCGAAGTTTGTATGTGCGGTCTCTCACAGCAATATCTAAACAAAAATAGGACATATAATACCAAATCTATGAGGCTATAGAATCCCAGAATAACCCTATAGTTTTTAAGTATGCATTATCTTACTTTACTTATTGGGGGATTAGACTTGCCTGTAAAGGGACAGAATAAGTTAAGACCCCCAGAACTGAATTTGTTGGTTCCCCCAACGAGGAAAAAACAAAAGCGCATAAGGAGTGTCAGGATATATGTCTCTCCGGAGTTTCCTCAGAGGTGTCCAAAATTGGGATCGAGGAAATGATCCAGAGATGTAAGAATTATCTAAAACCAACCGAAGCGAAGATCGGTGGAGTAAGGATTGTCGTCGAAGAACTCAGGGGGGCCGGATGCCGAGGGTGTATGGATACCAGTTGTCGTAAGGGTGGGGAATAAGTGCTTTATCGTCTCGGCATTCTGCAATACAGGTTTTGGTTACCCGAAAGACAAACAGGGTAATCCCATTAGAGAAGCATGCATAGCACTACCAGCATCACTCATGCTACTTGAAGGATTAATCAATTATGGCGAGTTTATGGACGCATTACTGCTTAGAGCAGACTTATTCTCGGTTGATGGTTTGGAAAATGTTGATGTCGCATTACTAGATAAAGATGTAGAATTCAGGTGGGTGGGAGCTCTACTATGGGGGCACACCAAGAGGCCTAGAAGGATCCTATTAAACCCGGAGCTCTGGACAAGACTTGGAGTGGCCTATGATACAAGGTATTGGAGAGAAAGACTATGGTTTCCGATAGAGAATCCAGATAAAAAGAAGGAATCCGTCAGAGCACTAGTTTTTAACTGGGAATTTATGGTATAAAAGTTCAGTTTCTTCCCTTGGGAACCCTCAACTCGCTAGAGGATGTGTACCAGTAGTCTTATTAGGTTCCACTTTTACTTATTTGGGACATATGTTCTGATGCCTCTTGGTGATCTCCACATTGGTTGTTTGGGATGTCCATACGGGGGGAGCCTCGAAATTGAAGAACAACTAGGGATTGAAACATCATTGAGGAAGTCGAGGCAATAGTGGGTCATGATTTTTTAAATTCTATATTTCTACTCCTTATATATTAAGCCACCAAAACTGTTATGGGTGACTCTTATGATCAAGCTCTTAGGGGTCATAAATCATGCTGGTCTCCCTATCAAAATTAAGTCTTTTGTAGAAATACAGAGCGAGGAGCTGGTTGCGAGTCTTGTTGAGGCAACAAAGGCTCTGTCAGGGGTTCTTGGCAGAGGGTCTGTGAGGAAAATCGATTTTGGGGAAGATAAGCTCCTAGTGACGGAGTCGGATAAGAAATACACAATTATCGCTTTGGTTGATGTGGCTGAGGAATATGTGGAGGCTTTTCTCAGGTTTCTGGCCGATGATATCGACAGAAGTGATGTCCCCAAGTCGCCAGATATAGTCGATAGTACACTCGTTGAATCCATCTCTAGAATTCTAGATAGGTACATTAAGGAGAATATCGAGATCAGTATGCTGGATCTGATGGAGCAGGTGTGGGACCCAATGTCGGAACTGATTAGTAGCTATGAGGGGGGTGTTGAGTACTTGGAAAAAGCAAGGAAGGATATAAAGGGATCAATCCGGAGGCACAATAAAATGTGGAAGGATTTCCTAAGAAAGACAAAACCCAAGTGTGAAATGGCCGTTAGATATATGTTGGAGGGAATGTTTAGTCATGCCTGCAGGTGTTGTATAGATTCAAAAGATCCGCTCATGAGAGGTCTATCTGTGAAGGCTGGACTACTAGCCCATTCAGTTATTGGAGTACCCGCCCCTCCCCTAGAAATACTGGAGGAAGTGGCCGATTCTCTTCCTGATGATGACCCATTCCTGATGCTTGTTAAGATGTCCGCTAGGTATATCACTAGGGGGCTATCGGTTTCGGATTATTTTGAGGCATATAAGAAAGCGATGAATAGCTTTGATTTCGGAGAGGACCAGAGAAGCCTGATTAATGCAATAGTGCTTTGGGCAGGCTACCTACAATTTTTCCCAGATTTTGCGAGGAGACTAATGGGGTATTTTGAGGGGAAATCCAGACTGATACATGATCTCATAGAGCAATATCTTGTGGAGGCCGAGATATTCGAGAAAATATACACAGTCACCAAATACTCGGAGGTTTCAGAGCTCGTTCTCCTATGGCGATCAAGGATAGATGACATACTTAGGGAAATGGACAATATCCTGAGGTTCGGGGGCATAAAGAGGGTTTTGGGGGTCTACTCAAAACCGGAAATCCGGCAGAAACTATTGGTATATGCAAGTATGGTGAGGATATATCTTGATGTCCTATCGCTACTACTGGATTCCCCACTACTTGGTCCAAACGAGAGAAAGAAGACACTGGAGGAGATAATAAGTATAAGCTCCAGATATTCCAGATACATCATTAAGTATGGCCTATATTGCTTCATAAGTGATATCTTGGGGATACTCCAAAACTATGCAATAGCGTTGTCAGAATTATTTTTCTTCACGCATATGGATGAGCGTAGCAGAATTATGGATGAGATGCGGGAGGCACTCAGAATAATCTATGATATTACATGTAGGGAGTATCCAAAAATAGGTAGTTACTATATCTCGTATGTGATAACTGCTGCATGTTTCTTAGGCCTACCTCTAGCGATCCAAAATATTGTCCTTCCAGAGGAGATCCAGACAATATACAGTATTGTCCAATTGGTCGATCCAAGAATAACGGAGACCCTCCCCTACCAGCAGGCCGCAAACCTAGAAAACCTAACAAGTATCCTAGCCGCGTTAGTTCTGAGGATCGGTGGCGAGAGTACAGAGATTCTCGAGAGGTGTATCGACATACTTGTCGAGATCTATAAATGGTTTATATTCCAAGGGCAGATAAGCAGAAGCTCAACAATGCTGATTTCCTATGTCGTATCGAAGCTCATTGATAATCTTGATGAAGAAAAGGTAAGATATCTTGCAGACTTCCTAGAGATGCTCACAAGAATTACTGTTCCCGACTGGGAGAAGAACGATTATGACCTAGCCTTAATTGCGGAAGCTGGAATAATTGATGTGTTCATTTCAGCTTGGAGAAAACTGGGGGAGGAAAGATACTTATTATTAGCAGAGAAAATCTTCAGCATCGCGAAGGACGCATGGAAGAAATATGGGTTCACCAAAAAAGCTAGAGAGCTACATAACAAATATGCCGGAAAAATACGACACATGGTAAGCTAGGAGTACAGTGGGTCTATTGGCCAGTATATTGTTCCATAGATAACCTCATTGCCTCATAGAACACATTTTCGACATTGATCCCATCGGGGATTATGACGGTAAAGAATCTACACTCCATCGGGGAGCATAGGAGTTTTCCAAGGAGTTTCACCAAGATTTCTGGGGATAGCATATTGGGTTCGTCGGCATTACATATTGCCACAACAATGGGTATTTTCCCCCAATCTGCCCCCAGAAAATTTTTTAGTTCATTTATCATGTATACATTTTCTTCCCAACCGTCTGGATCTGCAACAGGAACAAATATTATAGCCCTACCCTGAACCTTATTTTCGTCCTCCGCATATTTTGTCATTTCACCGATGAAATTTTTTTCTGACAGTATTATTCTTCGTTGAGTCTTGTGTCGACGCTGGCCAGGAACAGTCACTATTTGGAATATGATATTGTCTGCCGCGTATATCGGCAGGTAATCAAAGTATATTGTCCTTCCAGATTCGTCGGCAATCAATCTCAACTTACCATGCTTGAAAATTCCAACATTATGTATTTCCTCAAAGAATTTTTTCAATAGTATTGTTTTTCCACTGAGGGAGGGCCCATAGATTATTATTTTGAATATTAGTTTTTCATGTGTCCTTAATGCTAATTGTTTTACTCTCCTGAGTAATATTCTTAGTGCCGCTTCTTTAGCTGTCCTTATGGTGTCTAGTCGTTGTCTTAATTCTGATATGATTTTTTGGCGTTGGGATTCCAGTTTTTCTTTGTCAAGAATAATATGGTCCGCATTGAATGGTAATATTATGTAATTCATGTGCCTGATTATTGTCTTGAGGTCTTCTCTGTGGATTCTGAATTTCTTTGCTAGATCACTCAACATTCTTTCGTGGAGATCTATATTTTTAAGTCTTTTTATCAAGTTCTGTATACTTCCCTTAGGGTACCATCTTTTTGTTTCATGTTTCACGGGTGTGGGTGGTGTTAGTGGTGGAGGAGAGGGCTTCCCAAAAAATGACGGTGAGAATGGCTCGGTGATTCCCATCAGGATTTCTATCAGTTGCTTTTTGGGAATATTTAGGCTCTCCTCGAGGTCGTCTATATCTACGTAGCCATATTTCTCTAGTGCTGATTTGATGTTCGCATAAACATATGTTTTAGAGTATATTCCATCCTCGGTTAATATGAACTCTCCCGACTTCTCTGCCTCTTTTTTGATTGTCTCCATTTCTATGTTTGGTAGTTCTGCGATTTTGTTTTGGATCTCATCATAGCTCATATATTTTCTGTTTGTGATGATCTTTAGGATTCTCCTAGCTATGAGTGTTGGATTGAACTTTGCGCCAATTTCGGCTGTTTTTAGTATATCGACGAGTTGTTCTTTCTCTACATGAATCTTTTCGAGCGATTCTTTAAATATCTGCTCTGTGGCTACAAAAACTTTAGGTGGTACTATATATTTTTCGCCATCATATTTGAGGAACCTTGTTGCTTGCTCATAGCTTTGTGGTGGGGATTCATTCAGCATTATTCCGTATCCCCTCGCTATTCCCCATAATCTTTTTAGTTCATCGCTCGTGACGCCTCCCGCCATCGAGATTAGATGAAAGAAAATGCTAAGCGTCCCTTTCATGGTTTCCGGCAATCTTGTTTCTCCATAAACTCTAGCCGCATATCTTGGGGGTATTTTTTCTATTGTTTCTCTATTGAGTCCAACATCTAGAATTAATGATTCTATGTAGAGTGGGTTTCCACCAGACCTCTCTATGAGCTCGTCTATTAGATAGTCATCTGGGGCGAATGGAGGGGGCATCGGGCGCACATTAATAAGCTTCTTTATGAATTCTTTCGCTCTTTTATACTCCATGGCGTCGATCAGGATGGGGATTATCTTCATCTTATCTTTTTCATGTAGTCTCATGTAGAAATCCCAAAATTCATCAAGTTTTGCCGTCGTTATTATTCCGCGGGATTTGGTGAGGAGATTAAGTGGAAACTTATCGGAAATCCCTATTGTACCTAGCGGGAAATATAGCGGTCTATCTCTGGATCTGACCACTATTGGAAGTATCCCTAGTTCAATCGCAATTTTGCACGCGACATATAGGTGGGTGGTTTTTCCAATACCTGCTTCTCCAATCAAAACTATGTTCGCGTTGATTTGATTTATGAGTAGTATTTTTTCTCTTAGTTCATCCAAGATCTTGTCATTAGGTGGCGTATATGTCTTCTTGAGATGGAACAATGGCGTTTCTTCCGGGGGTATCCCTAGTAGATATCCTAATCTAGATAGGGACGAAAAGAAAAAGTAGATGGTTGCTCTGGCTTACTGATAACTGTTATTGGTAGCTCATTCAATACTGTGTGGAGGTTAATATTTTCGGGCCATTTCCATGAGAGCACGGGTGGTGGAGTCCCCTCCTGCATATAATAGTTTAATTCCTTCAAGGCTATATGGAGAAGGATTAGTCCAGAGTTTTTCTCTTTGGAGCGTGCTACTTCGAGCAGTTTGTTTCTATAGTCTTCATTGAACCATAAAAGTTCTCTGAAAATCTCTGAGAGTACCTCAATATTTGCTTTCTCTAGGATGCTGAGTTTCTTCTCTAAATCTATGGTGGGGTCAAGTACTCTTAGTTTTTTGTCGATTTTCTGGAGCATGTCCAGTTTTTCCCATATTTGTTTCTTACCATCATATATCCCTTGTAGTATTACTATTGATGCTATTTTCTTCGCCATAGAGTTATCATATCTTGACATAGTATTCTCGAGGAGATCGAATGGTTTTTTGATCTCTCTGATCGGTATCGCTTCTATTTTTATTGGTTCTATTTTGCCCAGTTTTTCTTCCATTTTTCGGATTGTTGCTTGTATCTCAGATTTTATGAGATCCTCACTTTCTCTTGTAAGATTTTCAACCACCGAGGTTATCTCTGGAAGCCCTCTTCTATATACTCTCGCTATCTCATTTGCTGGTACGTAGCTTAGTGACTCTCTAGCTATGAGGGCTATCTCGTTTTCTCTTTTCTCGCCATCCTTAAGAAAGCCTATGATTGTATCCCAAGACGTGTTTAGTATTTTTGGAGTATTTATTGAGTATTTTCTTAGGATGAAATATAATATTCTGTATGCATTCTTTATATGGCCAGAGACATATTCCTTTATTGACGTGTTCCATGACCGCACTAGGGTTTTGCGTATGATTTCGTCTCTTTTGTCTGGTGGGAATTCATTCCTGACACTAACGACGTAGTAGGATGAGCCAATGATCTCTGTTTCACCAAGCAGGAAATCTACCCAAGCATCGTGTGGAAGTCTTCTACTCCTCAAGATTTTGTTGGGTACAAGATAATTCCAGATCCTTCTGAATACTTCTTCATTCTTCGAATCATAGAGTCTCCTACACTCCTCCCCCAGCAACATTAAGTGGTATTCATGTGTCTCGTGTTGTGGCATGTCCGAAAGACATAGAAGCGTCAAAATGATAGATTTCTTATCCGGATCAGAAGCTCCATAGAGCACATTATCCAGTATTTTTCTAACATACGCACGCATACCCATTGGTATTCTCTCAGCCATCGATCTGTCGAGGATAACATCTCTCCCCTCCCTCCTAAGATAATCAAGGTCTATTGCTACAAAATAGAGGTATATTGGGAATCCCTCACTCTTCCTGGCAACAACCTCTATTGCTTCCTCCTCATAGGGTATCCCAAGAATATCGAGAAACCTGCGTAGCACTTTTTTGGAATTGTCTATCGATAGTTGATCTAATCTAATAATGACGAATCTTCTTTCAAGATCGGGTATAATAGCCTTTATTTCTCTATTTCCTCTGCCCTAACAGTAGCCACAATAGCTTCCGATATGGATACATCCTCGATGATCTCCCTATCCAGCTTGTGGAGATCATCTATAAAGATTATGATCCCCAACTGTTCATGCGTTCTATATATCCTCCCAAACGTATACAACGCAGGAGTCCAGACACCGGTCTCCAAAATTTTTCTCCATAACATGTATAAAAATGCTGATTTCCCACAACCCGAAGAACCAACTATTAATACTTTCTTTCCCAACCTAAGCGACTCAATAGCCCTATCAGCAGCGGCCCTCCTATTCTCATCCCACACAAATAAGTCATCTATGTACTCCGGTACTCTGAATTCCCTTCTGATATGTCCGAGAGAATCAGGGATCCTAAAGTATGAATGCCCATAGATTGTCCGCCCATGAGCCTCCAATAGCACCACCCAAAATGTCCACAATCCAAAACTATTTTGTCTATACTGCAATGGGCCTAAAACAAAAAATAAA
>CAZVPA010000049.1:0-13825 GCA_964628995.1 uncultured Nitrososphaerota archaeon
TATCATATCCATCTGCCTCAAAGAAATCCATCGCGGGCTTCAACGGCATCCACACTATACTGTCGATAGGGATAAAATAGCTACCAAAATACTTGAATACCCCCCTAACAACAAGGCTCTTATCCTTAGTGTAGACCCTATCCTCCTCCATCAAGGTAACCTTAGTCCTCAGAATATCACCAACATACGCATATTTGGAGCCATCAGGATTATACGCGATCTGATGTCCCACCACAACACCTAGGGGGTCATATTCGGTAGGCATAATCCCAGCCTCAAGCTCGAGGCTAGGGACTAGATAGCCAAGCTTTGAAAACTCGATACCAACGATCATTACATCCCTCTCCATGCCCTTTGTCTCTATTATCGCTGGCCGTGAGACCACGGGAACAACTTCATCTACAGTATCCATCCTACCTATATCCCTAACCACAGCATCACTTATTGTCTCTCCACCAGAAGGATATACAATTATTATGTTTGTACCGAACTTCTGGATCTCATCAGCAATGAATTTTCTGGTTCCCAGACTCACACCATCAACACCAACAATCAATGTTACACCAACAACCACCATTAGTATTGTGAAGGTTGACCTTACTTTCCTCTCCTTTAATGCCTCGAATGCTAGGAGAAATAGCTCCAAGGGTTATTCCCCTATCCTTATTTTCACCCTCCTCATAATGATGTAGAGAAATGTCGCTAGTACTATTATGATGCCAGCATAGATGTAGTCCATATATCTATGTATTGTGTCCCCCTCAGTTATCGTTTGGGGTGGGGGGATCACCACGGTGAAGTTCATGATTATCCGCTCAGTAATCTCGTTATATACATCGTCAAAATAGTCTATCAGTATAGTAATGCTGTATTCTCCTGGGGAGGTAGTACTATTAACCTCAAACTTGAGGACTATCGGTATTGGGGCTCCTGGTTCCATATCCCCAATATAGTAGAAACTTTCAGCCATCAACACTATGTATGGATTCTTGAGTATTGATGCATTGGCATAGCGTGCTGTTGCGACTCCTACATTGAGAATTGTGAAGGATACCTCCACCTCACCTCCAGGGATCGCATTGTCCGGATTGACATTCATTCCGAAGTACCTCAAGACAACACCACCTCTTATTATGAATTCCGCACTATGAGACTCGCTATGGGATCTTCCATACTTATCTGAGAAACTTAGGTCTATTGTGAAGTCTAGTGTCTGTCCGATCAGTTCCACCTCACCAAATGTTGTAAGTACTTTTGCTGGGACATATAGACTCATCTCTATCGTAATATTATCGCCAGGTTGTACATCTCGGAATGTCCAGTGGGTATCGGTAAATACTGCTACATAGTCTGGGTACGAGACATCCACCTCTACAGTTCCCTGCCATATGTTATTTCCTATGATTATGCTTATGTTTGTTTTTCTACCCGCTAGGATATATTCCGCTGATGGAACTATCCTGGTCTTGCTTGTTATTTCTACATTCACAGTCCAAGTTACACGGGAGGCATCCTCCCCATCAGATACTTCTACGATGATTGTGTGTGTACCAACATCACTATCATTCGCGATATATGTGTAGTTTGTGGCATTACTACCCTCGAGGACATCATCATTATCGACATACCAGGTATATGTTATATTGTCCCCATCTGGATCCTCCGCCACAACACTGAATGTTCTGTTATCCCCAACGAATATACTTACGGTGTCTTCGGGGGGATTATAATCCTTTATCTCTGGGGCTCTGTTTGGAACACTTATTGTCCAGGAGATCACTGTCTCCTTATCGCCATCTGATATCCTAACCTCCAGTGTATGTGTGCCCTTATCACTATTATTCGCGATATATGTATACTCTGTAGCATTTTTCTTGCCGACAGCTTCATCATCTAGATACCATGTATATGTTATGCTGTCCCCATCCGGATCCTTAGCTTTTACGCTGAATGTCTCATTTTCACCTACATATATTGTGACTGTGCCTTCTTCTGGATCTTTCTCTTTGACTTCAGGTGGTCTATTATCTATCGTCAGCTTTACTGTGTATGTCCTTGTTGGGCCGGGATAGAATATCCCAGAGCTCTTATTTATCATTGTATAGTTGGCTATTTCAAGAACTACCGTATATTCGCCTTTTGTCGCATTCTCATCTATGTCAAGTAGGAATGTGAAGTAGAATGACCCATAGGGAATAACATCATAGTCGTTATCCTCTGTCTCTATTGGTACTGCATCGGCATCCGCCAGAAAGTCTCCATCTATGGAGTCCCTGAAAACCCCCTCCGTAGCATTTAGATGTAGATACCCTCTTACTCCCCTCAGGTAGTATGATGTGTTCTGGCGGACTAGTATTGTTAGCGGAACATTTTTGTCTCCCGGTTCGGCTGTGGTTCTGGATTCATGTGTTCCCCACCATACGTCATATACGAAAAAACCTATATTCTCTTGCGATCTAACATGTAATACATAGGCGAGGGCAAAAAATAGAAACATTATTGTTAGGGCTCCCCTAATCCTTGCTCCCACCTCTTATCACCTCCTCCCCAATGATTTTTCCATCCCTTATGTAGAGGATGCGGTCCGCCATTTCGGCGACAGACCTATCATGGGTTACAACAACTACTGTTGTCCCAAACTTTTTGTTGAGTAGCCTCAGATACTTCATCACTTCCTCTCCTGTTTTTGAGTCTAGATTTCCTGTTGGTTCATCCGCAAGTATTATTGATGGGTTATTCATGAGGGCTCTCGCTATAGCCACCCTCTGTTGTTGCCCACCACTAAGCTGAATAGGCCTCCTCTTCAGGACATCGTCATCAAGCCCCATTATCCTCAATAATTCTCTTACCCTCTCCCTACGTTTCCTTCTGCTTAGACCTAGAATAATGCTTGGCAACTCCACATTCCTGGTGACGGACGTCCTGTTTATCAGGTTGTATGATTGGAAAACAAACCCTATCTTCCTATTCCTCAGTTCCGCCAAGGCATTATCATCCAGCTTTGATATGTCGACTCCATCGATATATATTTTGCCCCGAGTTGGCCTGTCTAGGGCACCTATCAGGTTGAGTAGTGTTGATTTCCCAGAACCGGATGGGCCCATTATCGCCACAAACTCTCCCCTCCTAACCCTTATGGATAAGCCCCTCAGGGCATGTACGACGATTTTTCCAACATAGTAGTCCTTGTATACATCCTCGACCTCTATAACATACTCGGTCTGGGGAGCGGCCCCAATCATGCTTAGTGCTGATTTTTGATATATCATTGACTCCATGGCCGGAATACCCACAATACTTATGAGTATCGATACTATCCCACTTAGGAGTAGAGTCGCCCCAAGAGACAACAATAAGTATAGAACTATCTGAGCAAAACCACCACTAACCTCAAGTATGTATGGAAGCCTCAATAGGAATGATACGGATTTTCCAGTAATAATAAATAGCGTGGCTATGAGTACTGCCCCGATAACAATTATCGAGAAGGCCCTCACGATTCTGGGTACATCACCAAGGATGAGGAGCACTCTATCAATAATTATTAGTATCATCGTAGCTATAGATATGAGGTATGTCCTCAACGCTAGTACCTCGTCATCCAGAATACATAGCCCATATTGAAATTATATTAGCGTTATTAATATTTTTAGCTAGCAAGCTGATACATTAGCTTACATCTGTAGTATCCATCCCCCCTAATGGTCTATCTTGCTCCAGATGTTCTGGTGGATGAGCCTCCACCCTCTTCTCCAACACCGAATATTCCTCAATAAGCCTCAGTTTCTCTTGGAGAAACTCATCTAGTGCCTCACCAATTATATCCTTGTCCGTTATGTATGTGTCAACACTATATGCTTTCAGTAGCTCAAAGGCGACCTCACCAATATCTTTAACTATCACAAAATCTATGCCTCTCTGTACTAGGCGCTTAGATATCCTTACTGCGGCGTTTCTCTTTCCGATGTACTGATTGATTATGGCATCAATTATCGTTGCTTTCTTATTCTGTGTGTCGACAGATATTATTAGGAATATCCTTGCATCCTCGAATGATTCTGCGATGGGGGACTCTAGCCCTCTTGTCTCATTTACTGGTACTGCACAGAATATTGTTGTTTCCTCAAGGGGTTCTACCTCAAATACTATGTCCTGCATTTCTGGTATTGCCTGATAGATCTTCGCCTCAACCTCCTCCAATATATCATCAAGGTCTTCGAGCCGTATTTCCTCTGGAGCGAATATTTGGGCATCACCAAATATTATCGGCCCGCACCTCCTAAGCCTGATGCGGCCAGCTCTTAGGGGTTGATGACTATTTATTATATCCCTTATCTTCCTGATAAATTCTGGTTTGTTCCAAGCATCCAATAAGTTTAATACTGCTATTTTTGCCCCTCTAAGTGCTGTTATTGCTATCATTATCCCTATCCCCATCGATGCATATGCCTCAAATGGTATTGGATAATACCTGTTTAGGACGATACTTATAGCCACGGAGAAGGCTGCGAGGGAATCATACTTCAGATCCCTCGCGCTAAGGCCAAGGGAGGTGAGTCCAGCCTCCTTTGATACCTTGATTACTTTTCTGGCAAACCATAAGGATAGACCTCCACTCACTAAGGCTGTAGCAAAGGCAATAGGTGCATCTTTGCTCCCCTCAAAACTAACAACAAATGCATGATAATAGCCATAGCTGAAGATATATATGGCAAGCCCAAGAAACCCCATGGCCATAAGGAGAGATATTATGTCCTCAAACCTATAGTAGCCGTATGGAAATGAGCCATTCGGCCGGCTGAGAATTATTCTGAGGGACAGAAATGCTGCTAGGGCCATTAGTGTATCAGATAATGAATTCACGGCATCGGCAATAAGTACAACACTACCAGATATGCGACCAATTATGTATTTCAATGTCGCTAGAGTAATCAAGAAGATTAGTGTTAGCGTTGCCAACTTTTTTGCTTTTACGAGCCTCTCAATTTTCCTCGGATTATGGGACAATTCTCTGGACACCTATGCTGGAGATCTTACCATACTAAACTATGAAAAAACATATTTAAACCAAGATTTTTCAGCCTTTTAAAAGTTTAACTGCCTCTCGGAGCCTCCTAGCGATGCTGAACTCCCTATCATAGAGGACTACTGGGAATCTCGCCCCCCTGAAATATCTTGCCAGTTTCTTATCCACGACGGCTACAATCTCCCTTATCCCTTGCCCATATATCTTGTCGAGTTTTTCCCGTTTTTTCCTCGCGTAGTTCTCCGTCCAGAACCCTACGAGCTCTATGAATATTTTATCCCCATCGAACTCTAGTGTGAAGTCTGGGATGAATATGGTTCCATCTGGTGTCTGAAGTATGTCGCTTTCCCTAATGACTTTGCTCTCTGGAAACATCCTACGGAGCATATAGTATAGCCTCCTCTCGACCTCACTGTCGAATGGCCTTACGTTGTATGTATCTCCAGTATATTCCCATGGAGCCTTTATCCTCCCGAGTAATGGGTTGCTACT
Organism: uncultured Nitrososphaerota archaeon; assembly: GCA_964628995.1. Taxonomy (GTDB): domain Archaea; phylum Asgardarchaeota; class Njordarchaeia; order Njordarchaeales; family Panguiarchaeaceae; genus Panguiarchaeum. The sequence goes on from CAZVPA010000049.1 coordinate 5,519, forward strand.
TGAGACCCCGAATATGAGGCTTCTTTTCCTATATCTTACTGATGCCCTAAGCCACCACTTATTATGCCTACATAGGGCCCCCATCAATATGTACCTTATCCCCTCACCATATATGGGGGATGGATGCTTGAATATTTGGAATGGACCTGACAGGTAACATACAAGTTTGTTCTTCTCCACTTTGAAGTCTAATAGGAGCCTCGCCCTCTTCGACCTGAATAATAGATCCTTCATCAGTGCTCCCTTCATATCTATATCCCTAAATACAACTGTTGCATAGTTTGATAACCCAAGAGCCTTCTCTATCAGGAGAAAGTTCGATACTGATACTACCTCATCGGGTGTTGGGGGTCTCGTGATACGTCTCACTAACTTATATCCTCTGAGTATGCCCCCCGCGAGTACTGAGTCAAGCTTTTCTTTGTCGATGCCATACTCGCCACAGAACCTCTCTATTGCCTCATCACGTTTCTCTATTGGTATGAACCCACCATAGTTCTTCTGGACCCAGTCATAGAATACCATGCGTATGTCCCACTCATCCCTCACCACAATGCTTTTCTTCTCGAACTTAAGGATATCCTTAGGTTCCTCAACTCCATAGAACACTCTAAGAGAATAGTATAGTAGATTTGTTACCCTTAGGTCGTGCTCCTTCCTTAGGACACGGCGGATCTCTTCTATTAGGTCTCTCTTCCTTACGATATGCCTATTTCTCCTCTCAAATATGTCTATTGCCTCCCCTATTATTCTTCTTGGATATTTCGCTAGGGGCTTTAGGCGGAGCTCTCTCCCATACATATATGCTGGGAATGCGTTTAGTGGTATCATCTACTCCCTCCTTATCAGGCCTTTCCGTGCCTTCGATAGAAACTCATCAAAACTCTTGGCCGTAACGAGTTCATATATTTTTGCTGGCTTATCCTTTGGGCGGAGAACCCTACCAACCCTCTGTACATATTGTCTCTCTGATGATGTACCACTCACAATGATCCCTACGGAAGCATCTGGAACATCCACACCCTCGTCTAGGGCTTCAGCACTCACGATCTTCGTTATCCTCCCCCTCTCAAACATGCTGAATATTCTTCTACGGACAGATTTCGGGACATCCGATGTTATTACCGGGATCCCGAAGAGATAGCTTATTAGATGTGCGGTCCTCTTCAACCTAGTAAATATTATTACCTTATCCCTCTTGTGTTTCTCTAGGATCTCGTTTAGTTTTTCTATTTTTGCTTTTGGGGCCATTGCGATGCTCTTAGCCTTCATCCTTGCCTCCAATGCCTCCTTCGCCCTCCTATCCTTCCAAGCCATCTTGACAACTCTTTCGAATGCTGCCCTCCCACTCAGATTTGGGAATCTCTCCTCCACATACTTTCTGTATATCCTCATTAGGCCCTTGTATTCCTCATATTCCTCCTTCGTCATACTCACCCTTATCTTCTCATATTCATATCTCGCCAAGAAACCCTTCTCTATGAGAGTCTTCATTCCAGCCCCATATATTATGTCCCCCACAAATATGGTTAGGAGCCTATCCCTCATATCAACCCTCCTCGGGGTTGCTGTTAGACCTATCCTATACCTCGCTATTAGTCTCTTAGCAATCTCGATGTATGTCTCAGCTGGAAGATGGTGCGCCTCATCAAAAATAACCAGATTGAACATGTCCATCGCCTTCAGGAGAAAATCCCTCCTACATGCACTCTGATATGTGGTTATTGTTATCTCCCTAATGTCTCTCCTCCCACCACCCCAAGCACCAATATGTTGGTCAAGGACACCGAGGGATTTCCTAATTTTCCATCTCCACTGATGCATGAGTTCTATCGTTGGAACAACCACCAGAGTCCTACACCTAAGTCTAGATATGGCATACATCCCAATTACCGACTTACCAGCACCAGTAGGCAGTACTACAACACCCCTAAAGCCCTTGCGGCTAAGCCTATCAATAACATCCCTCTGATACTGCCTTAGATTTATCCTCTCCCTAAACCTGACATCACCAACATGTAGATCCTCATTGACTTCTGTCTCCACCCTAAAGCCCATCCTTCTGAATCTATCCCTAATCTCCCAGTACACGCATGGTAGGGCTCTATATGTATCCGTATATTCATCATACCTAACGAAGGGAATATTTGATAGTGCGAGAATAGCCTTTGACTCCCAACCCTCAAAATCTATCTCGAGCTCTAGCTCCCTCTTCCTTATGAATAATACCCCTGTCAAGACTGGGACACCGCTAGTAGCCACATATGAGGCAACCACATATCTGCCCCCACAGTCATAACCAAGTACTTATTAGCCATTATAAATTCTTAATAGTGCTTTTTATATTGGACATCATTGTCATTGACAATGGTGTCTTTGACATGTATGTCAATATGATCTATCCAGAATCCGAACGTAGATTATTCACGGACAGGGAGGATGTCCTCAAAATCCTTAGTGATGCCGTGAGGGATATAAAGACGGGGGGATTTAGGGGTTTCACACTCTTCGGTATTAGGCGATCTGGAAAGACCCTTGTGCTTAAAGAGTTCCTCCTTAAGATGCTTAAGGATCCAAGCCTAAATGTTATCTATATCGATTTTGAGGGGTTTCCTAGGGATCCACCAAGAATGTTGGATAGACTGCTTGGAATGATTATCTTCTGGCTGAACACTAGGGGATATTCTGACTGTACTGGATATCTAGACCCATATTTACTGCTCAGAATGCCTGAGGAGTACATACCCATGGAGCATAAAGCCATTGTACAGGAATATCTATCGGCCAGACAGCTGGACATTAGGCTTCGGGTAATACTTAAGCTGATCTTACAGTCCGAGAAACCAACCATCTTGATACTGGACGAATTCCAGGACTTCCTAACAACAATGCTCGGGGAGAAGATAGATCCCCTAGGAATATTACGAGAGATACTACGGGATAGAGCACTATTGATACTCTCTGGTTCTATCAGGACAATTATGAAGGGGATATCAAGAGACTTTCGTGAGAGATACTTCCTCCAGATGCGTGATTTGGAGCTACCTCCATTCGGACTCAACGACACATGGAGTCTTGTTGAAAAGATATTGGGTATAAACATACCTGGCCGTGTGGCCGCATTATTCCTCAAGAAGTCTGGCGGTTTCCCATTCTATATTACCACGCTGGCCGATAGAGTTAGAGAACTTATGCGGACATTCAACATCAGTGTGGTGGATGCTCTCGATATAGCCTATATACAGGAGGTTTTCTCTACGAGAGGCCTCATATATGAACACTGTAGATACCTATGGTCAGAGTATCTGGCATATGCAAAAAGGAAGAGATATCTAAGAACAATACTAGAGAGTGTTAGTATGGGGCCAAAAAGTATTTCGGAGGTATCCCGGGAGATAAATGTTGATTATAACAAGATATACAAATATGTGGATGAGCTTGTGGAACTTGGATTACTAGTCAAGGAGGACAACATATTGTATGTCTTCAACAGGACATTCGCGACATGGATATTGGCAAGAAAGGAAATCCCAGAAATAGGGAGGATATCCCCTACAGAGAAGAACATCATCAGGAGACTCAAGGAATTCGAGAAGAGAGTAGCACTAGCAGAGAAAATAGCCAGCCATTCATTCGAGCTTATGGCACAGGTATTTGTAGCATCCAAACTCGGCCAAAAAGTCAATGCGAAGGAGTTAGGCATCACAAGAATGGGATTAATAGAGATACCAAACAGGGCGAAATTCAACGTGATAAAGAAGAAAGACGGCACCATCTATGAGGCGGATATCCTCCTCGAAAATGACGAAAACATGATAGTTGAGATAACGATATCCAAGATTGACGCGAGATACATAGAGGAAACAGTACATGTTTGGGCCACTGACAAATATTGGTTCATATCCTATAGGGGATTCACAGAATCCGCCACCAGACTCATAGATAAGTACCCAAACATAATACTAACCACAACTAGCCATCTAGAGCATAAACTGAAAAGAGAAGTACTGGAGAGAGAACCCTAGGCTGGGGCAAGCATACTAATCATATCCCAAACAACCAGTAGCACAACTCAGAGGCTGGTTGGATAAGACCAGAGTATACTTCGCACCAATTGGGGAGGTAGATCATAACTAATGAAAAATTTAGACACCAAAGTTTAGTGTATGTATATTCTTTAATACCATCTACCTCGTCTAATACACCTCACGATTCCATCAGCCATGTGATTCAGTATTACTCCACAGACTCCGCAACAAGTTTCTGATCATCACCCAATATTTTCAGTATTAACTCACTCGGCGCCCCCATACCCTCATACTCTCTGAGGCTCAGATATATTGCCCTCCCCGCTCCCCCGAATCTCTGTAGTCTTCTGAATCCTTCCTTGTCAACACCACCGAGTACTATGGTTGCTGGTTTTTTGGTGCGGGAAATAAACTTGACTAGGTTTTTGCCGAGTATAATATTGGTAAGCATCTTCTCCGCCTTATTTATCGAATGCATTATTGCCACAAGTTCATCGATTTTTCCAAGTAACCCAGTAAGCTCCTCCGACCATTCACTATTTCTTAGTGCATAGTATACCACTAGGAGGTCCTTCCTGACATCCCTACGGAATATGCTACTAGTACTTGTGCTCAGATTCTCAATTAGTGATTCTAGACTCTCCAATACATTCATGTCCTCAGCAGCCCTACGGACTCTAGGATCCTCTTTGAGATTCATCAGGATTTCGTCTAGTAGCTCCATAAACTCCCCAACCCGTACGTATTTAAAGACTTCCTCCTCGATCGAGAGGAAACATAGTTCCCCCTTGCTTGTGTGGTAGATCTGTATTGGCAGATCCATATGTATCCTCCCGACATTACCAATGAAGAAGACCCCCTCTGGATCGGGTAGTGTGATTATTGTTCCGAAGAAAAGATCCCTCCTAAGACACTCACCAAGGCGATGGTGAGTTATGTTCAGAATATTGTAGGTGGAGTCAAATAGCCTCACGATAAACCGCCTCAGGTTCGACATGGAGAATATCTGGAACTTCTCTTGGACATCCCTATAGTATTTGTTGAGGAGCATACTGAGGAACCTCGCTAGTAACCCCCCATCATCCCCTAGGATCTCTACCTGGAGAACCCAATCCCTCCTCCACTCATACTCCATGTTGAGTATGTTCCTATATATTTCTCTCCATCTCCTAACAACACTCTTCGTATATTTATCCACATTTCTATCGGGGGCAGATAGGTGTGTATATATGAGATTTTCGAACAAGACCCTATTATCATCAGTAATGACCCTAAAGGGCTTTGATCTCAATGGGGAGACATCAAATACTACGTATTCGCTCTCACTTACCTTCCTGATGCTAACATCTGGAAGTAATGTCCTCAATAGCCGCATTATGGAGGACATCCTCAGCTTCACCCCCTAAAAACCTTGAGGATAACCTCGCCAACCTATCCCGGATTCTCCCTACAATGTCGCTACAAACAGTCTCCAACCTCCTACAGATATTTTTTACACAGAGAACAAACTCGGCAATACTGTGCTTTGAGCTCTTGAGCATTTTTTCCGAATACTCACCAGCAACCATACCGACACTAAGTAGCTCTTCGATAATCCCCTCGAGATCCCCTAGGATATCCTCAGCACGTTTCCCAAAGACGGCGCATTGGGAAACAATATCGCCCCCACCAGATCCGCTAGATCTAAGTACTTTGAGACTGTATGCCTCCAATAGCTTCATCGCTATATCGCTTTTTCTAAGAAAGAGATCATATAGATTAAGTCTCTGGAAGTCACAAGAGTATACATTCTCGAGACCCTCTACATAGTCATCAAGTAGGTCGCCAAATAATCTTCCCAGTTCCCTCTCAGCAACACCAGCTATATCTCTTGATCCCAGACCACACTCCAACAACATCTGGAGTGCTTTGGGATCCTCACGAACCCTCCTCACATACTCCCCCACAACCCTCATTAACTCTGCCTCGAGAACCTTCTTAGCCTCATCACTAAGGTCTAAATATCCACTACCAAGGAAATCAAGGTAAACTCTGGAGGGGTTTGGAGAAAGGGATATTGCTGGAAAAACAAGTCCCTTCTTTATCAACGACAACAAGACATACATTATCCTATCCCTATCTATCCCATACACACCAGCAAAACAAAAAATCTCATATATGTCGAGACTATGAGCATTGTTAACAAACATCGCCAACAACTTCTTTTCGTCCTCACTCAAACGCCCCAACCCATCAAAAATCCCCGAAACAACATCCCTCCTACCTATACCCATAGATACCTCCTCTACACCCCTAATACATATTATCACTACTTACTATTTAAAAGTTTTTCCAGAATCATAAACCAGAATATACACGATCACGCACCAACCTCCATGAACCAAAACAGGCACCTACACCCTAGAGGATAATACTACATGTAGATCCCTATTACATATTGGAATACACTACCCATTATGATATTTCAACAAAATCTCTTCTGATAACAGCCTCCCAATACGGTATATACAGCTTCAGGACACTAAGTGTCATTCGAAAGATATACTTACATTTTCATATTTGGTATCCGTCACAAAAATAGTGGTTATATCCAGCTACATTCGCCATAGAGACTATAGGAAATGAAGACGACTTTGAAGAATTTTGTCATCTTTAAATAAGGAGAATTATCTTGACTCTATAGTATGACTCCGTCTAAGGAGGGGGTCTAAAATGGGGGTTAGAAGGCCTCTATCTTCCCCCAATTATTTGTTGGGAGCGCATATTTGTGTTTTTTGTGGGTTAAGGCTTGGGTATGGTGTATCCTATGTCTATGGTTGAGGGGATTAGAGAGATTATTAGGGGTTTGGAGAACTTTATAGATGCCTGTGGGAGTGGGAATGTTGTTGCTTTTCTGCCATTGTTCGATATTGATGAGGGTGTTCTTGGTAAGGTGGGTCTACTGGAGGAGTTTAGGAGGTATTTGTCGGAGGCTTTTAGGGCCATAGCTAGGATTTCTGATGGAACAGTTGGTACGGTCTATGTCATGTTTTTGGAGGATGATGAGCCCCGGGATCTTAAGGAAGTAGGAAGGGAACTCACGGACGCGGATTCCAAGATTTGTAAGATAAATGCTCTGTTGAGGGAGGCACTGGAGAGGATTGATAGGCTTGATGAGGACGATGTTCATAAGGCACTCTACAAGGCAAATGTTGCGACTAGGGTCAGGATAATTGTACTTACAATGAATGTGGATGCCGCATTAGCCAACTATGTTAGGACGCGGGAGGTCTCTAATGCGCTGATGGCAAAGTCTAGTGGAGTTATGAGAGCGTATGAGGGCCTGAGGAAGCTTGAGGCGGAACTCGAAAGATTCAGAGAGGCCATATCTGGAGGTGAGGTACATGATAAAGATTTCTATGAATTGTTGGAAAGACTAAAGCATATCGGTGAGGAATATGGTATTACTGATGTTTCTAGTACTATCCTAAATATGTTGCAGAATATTGCGGATTGGGTGGGGAGCGGAAATCTACGACAGGATTTCTTATTAGCCATTATCGACAAGACCCTAGATGCTATTAGATGTCATATAAAGGCGCTCGGCGATAAACTATATTCGGTAATCGATAAGTTGCTTGAAATGAACGAAATAGCTGAGCGTCTACTTAAGAAGACTGGTGAGTAGCATGAATGAGGAGAAAATGGTAGAACTCAAGGTGACCCGTGTTTTCAAGATACCAAGAGATCTATTCGGGCCAGTTATTGATAAGGCTAGAGCAATATACAAGGAAGCCATTAGAATGGAAGAGAGGAGAAGTGTAAGGGCGGAGATAGTGATGGGGTACGAGGCCGAAATCTCCTATGATCCAGAGAGCATGGTTGTTGAGGTATCAGTACTATACCAATTCAACTTTGGCAAACTAATGGCCGCATGCGAGTTTCTTAATTATGCTGAGGACATCCTCGCGATTGACTGGGCACGCGTATCGGACATCCTAACACATATGTATATGGATAAGGGGGTCGTGATGGTAAGAATGATACCGACGGATAAGCTATTCGATGAGGAAGCAACACTAGAATTCGCGAGAAAGCTAAAGGATGAATTCTCACGTAGGCTATTTCTGGATGGTGCTAGGGTTATGGAGATGAGGGTTTTACTGAGGGAGACCGTGAGGAATGAGGAGGAATATGTACGATTTGTTAGATACACATTAGGTGCCCCACTAGAAATAATGTCAAAGGTCTTGAGTATCCTATCTTCAGCAAACTCCAACATTTTTCCAAACCATAGGAT
>CAZVPA010000049.1:13835-15524 GCA_964628995.1 uncultured Nitrososphaerota archaeon
GAGTAGGGGAGGTCGGTGGGAATAAGATCCTAGTATCTAGTGGTGAGAAAGGTATTTTTCTAGATTTTGGCAAGTCATTTAGGAGATATTCTAGATACTTCGAGACAATAACAATGCCGCCGAGATCGATCTCTGAACTAGTAGAACTAGGCATAATACCAGACATCAAAACTTTTTACTCAGGAGAACTCAAGAAGTGTTTAAGGGAGTACTGGAACCTCTGGTTCAATAGTTATCGGATGGCTCCTGCCGATTTCGTCAGGAAAGCTAGGGAGATATTTGAGGAGAGGTGTCAATGGTTGGAGGAACTGAGCCCTATCTATCGTACTCATCACTCAATGTCAATGTTGTTGGTGTTCTTGTTTCCCATGCCCACATGGATCATTATGGGGACTTGTCGTTGGTTACTCGGAACCCAGAACTACGCCTAGTGATGAGCGATCTAACACATGAGATTGTTCAGGCGCGGAAAAAATTGCTTGATTTGTGGATTTGGAACAACATAAGGATTGATCTTGTTTTCTCGGGGGTCTTCAATCAGAGAGTAAGGGGGCTAAGTCCTACCACGCAAAGTAGGGAGCATCTTGATGGTTTCGAGGTGGTTGGGATCCCTGTAGACCATAGTGCTCCTGGCGCTCTGGCATATCTGATTAGGACACCAGATGAGAAGACGATACTCTATACTGGCGATCTACGTTTTGACCATGATGGGTTCTGGAGTGGGAGAATAGGTAAGTATGCCACGCTTGATTATTTCCTAGACAAGATAGGTGGAGTGGATATTGATGTTTTGATTTTGGAGGGGACACATATCGACTACTTCCCATTTAGAAAGGAACAGGATGTAAAGAGTTGGTTTGATGAGGTCATAAAGGAATGTGCTTGTGCTGGTGACCATACTATTATGTGTTATTTTGGGGATACAGATATTGATAGATTCTACTCGATCTACGATGTTGCACGCCAAAACGATTTTAGGCTAATACTCAACTATAAGCACTACTATATCATAAAACGTATATTAAGCCGCATCAGCACTGAGTTCCCCAAAGAAAATATAAAACTACGATACGAGAAATATCTGGCACCAGTAAGGTGCTTCATAGAAGAAATTTCTGAAGACCAATTAGAAAACTTATGTATAGATAGGAGAAACCTCATAAGGGACATAAGGAATGGCGAAAAGAACATTATTGTGTTGAGACACCTAGCATTAAGCGAGATACGTAGAGTGGTGGGAATACTGAAAGAAGCGGGTGTAAATGGGATCTTTATATATAGCTCGAGCGAACCCATGGATGATGAACAAAGGATACGGTTCGAAAAAGTGAAGGGCTGGCTGTATAGATATGGCCTACCAATATACCACATACATGCATCGGGACATGCCCATCCAATACACCTAAAGAAGCTGGTGAAGGAAACAAAGCCAAGAGAAATAATACCCGTACATACCGAACAGCCAGAGCTATTTAGAAGATATATTGCTTCCCAAGGACAACCTAGGTGGATAATACCAGAAAACCTACCGAAAATCCTAGATATCTAAAAACATCCCAGGGCATCTAACAAATGTCAGGAAAAGAAAATTTTTGATACAATTAACATGTTGTCTCTGATACACTTGCCAATATGATAATTGAACATCTCAACAAAAACCTAGCCCTTAATTTTAGTGTTGATCCACAT
>CAZVPA010000050.1:0-15201 GCA_964628995.1 uncultured Nitrososphaerota archaeon
TTTTTCCATCAATACTGTATTTTTCCTCCTCCTCATTGTAGAATGTTGATGCCGCACAGTCCAGTGCGAGTTTGACGCTTTCCTCGGAGTATCCCGCTCTCTCTATCGCCATGAGTAGTGCGTTTAATGCCTCCCGGGTTGTTTCCATTGGAGGCGAGAAGCCCCCCTCATCCCCCACATTTATTGCCGATCTTCCGTATTTTTCTTTCAGTATTTCCTTGAGGGAGTAGTATACCTCGCATCCTATCCTTAGGGCATCGGAGAACTTGTCTGCCCCTATGGGGACTATCATGAATTCCTGGATCGATAGTTTGTTTCCAGCGTGCTTGCCACCATTTATTATGTTCATTAGTGGTGTTGGGAGTATATTTGCGTTTATTCCTCCGATATACCTGAAGAGGGGTAGACCATATGTGTTCGCAGCCGCCTTCGCCACTGCGAGTGATGTCGCTATTGTTGTGTTTGCCCCAAGCCTACTCTTGTTTTCTGTACCGTCCTTCCTTATGAGGATGCTGTCTATTTTCCTCTGTTTCCTAGAATCCATGCCTTTGAGCAGTGGTCTTAGAACCTTATTCACTATTCTGACAACACTATATACTCCCTTTCCCATGTATCGCTTGTCTGATGTGTCCCTTCTCTCCACGGCTTCCCATTTTCCTTTTGATGCCCCCGCGGGGGCTGCTGCCCGGCCTAACCCCCCGCCATAGGTCCTTATCTCTACTTCTACCGTTGGATTCCCCCTCGAATCCAGGATCATTCTTCCCCTGACCCCACTGATCAGGAATATGTCTCTATCCACATATGTTGTTATCTCCATTTCTTCCACCTAGTCCTGCCTTTCATATTATCAAAGTGAATTACATTAAAATCATTATTTGACAAGATTCATTATCAATATGGTGGGGCATTATTGATAGAGGGCTATGTCTATCAGATTGTATGGTGGTATCTCCTATTAACGACCCAAGGAAGGTGATGGATACATGGGGCAGTAAACATGAATAGAAGGGATTTAGTCCTTACTGTTAGACATTGTAGTAAAAAGTTTTTCATTTATAACTGAAAATTTTTGAATATTTTTTTGGTTATAGTTGAATTAGTGTGATGAATATGTCGGCTGTACTGAAGGAAATTCTTGATGAGAGAAACCCATGGAGTCTTGGGGGCAAAGCGATTGTGCCAGCATTCCGGAGGTTTCTCTATTATAAGTTATATGGTGAGGTCAGAAATAAAAAGGTTAGTGTAATTCTGGGAGTCCGCCAGACTGGTAAGACAACATTATTATTACAGCTCGCCAATGATCTTTTCGGTAGCTATAATGTCTATTATGTACCGGTAGACGCCGTCATTGAACATACAAAGCAACATGCGATCCGTGAGGCATTATCTGTGGTAGAGAAATATTATCTCGGTGAGAAACTTCATTTGGTGAAAAAACCGACTATGATAATACTGGATGAGGTACATTTCGATCCTGAGTGGGGGCTACAGGTCAAGGTTCTTCATGATAGAATTGTCCAGTGGGGCGCACCGGTAAAGGTGATGGTTACGGGTTCTTCAGCAATATCAATAAAGACCGCAATAGCGGAGTATCTTACTGGCCGTGTGACCATTGATTTTATAAACCCAATGTCACTAGCCGAATTCGTCACCATGGAGGAAGGGCTTGAGGACCCTATCTTAGAGGGTATGGAAAAATCCACAAGAATACTGACCAGTAGGGATCCATACTCCCTTGCCGAGGAAATATTGGCTATAATATCACCACTTAGGCCACGGCTCGAGAGAGCACTCAACGAGATGCTGATCTATGGGGGAATGCCAGAAATACTTGCCAAAAACCTGAGGGGGATCGATGCCCAACGTATATTGGAGTCCTATGTCTATATTACACTCTTTAAGGATGTCCTAAGAGTTTTGGAGTCGCTTGGCGAAAGAATAAAGCTTGCTGGTAAGCTTGAGAGGCTCATTAAGGCAATATTGTATAAGTCCCCAAGGATAGTGTCGGTAAACTCTATCGCTACGGATCTGGGGGCCTCCCAAGAGACAATAGAGCAATATGTTGATCTCATACTATCCACACATTTAATCCAAAGGGCAAACAATTACTCGAAATCCCCAATCGTGGAGGCGAGAAAAAGAAAACACAAGTACTATGCCTGCGATACTGGAATCAGAAACGCGATCACTTGGGGGATAATGCCGAGGAAAATCAGCTCAGAGGAGGAGGGAATGCTCCTAGAGAACCTAGCCCTAATACATGCCAAGAGAATGCTAAAGAGGATTAGCTGGAAGAAAGAACCAAAGTTCATAAAGGTCGGGAACTATGAGGGGGACATAATTATTGAATATCCCGACAATACAGTACTGGTGGAGGTGAAGAGGAAAAGGAGAACGAGGAGGAGACTGAGGACGTATGGTATAGATAGAGCAATCCAAATAACGATGTACGAGGAGGAAAGAACAATACCAGCAATAGTATTCCTGCTTGGAGACCCACTATATGAAATACTTAGGGCAAACGGCAAACAGTAGAGCACTAGGCAATATATTGCTGGCCTAGAGTCATCATGTATGTAGCCTAGCACTACGCTCCTATGGTTTCCATAATGTTTGGTTGGAATCTGTCTGGCTTCTATATTTTCCACCAAGCAACATATTAAATAGCTCATGTATTCTCTTGGATAGAGCAAAACCTATAAGTCCTCCCCATATGACATCGGATACATAGTGAACCCCACAGTATACTCTCGAAAAACACATCAAGACCGCGAATATCACGAGCAGTATCCTGATTTTCTTGGAGCCTACAGAGGAAATGAGAGGCGTAATCAGGGTCCATGCTGCATTGGCATGCCCAGAGGGGAAACTATAGTCTGTAGGCCTACCACATATGGGCTCTATCCTACTACATACCATGAATGGTCTGGGCCTCCTAAATATGTTCTTTAGAGTGATAATGGCTCTACTCGTGACGCACCAACCCACTAGGGCGGAGACTATTGCTATGTTCTGATCCAGTTTTGTTCGATCCCTATAATACCGTAGGAGATACACTATCTCGAGGATCGCTAGGATGTAGTTCCCATAGATGGTAAGATATATGAAGAAGCAGTCCAGAATCTGGTTGCGGATCGATACAACATACATCACCAACAGTAAGTCATAAATATAGATAGGGATTGTTACCAGTATCACAAGGGCGATCCAAAATAATTCTGATGACGCAAAACTCCACCTTAGATCCATTGTGGACACCAACAATACATATCAAATAGGGCATTACTGAAACTTCTAATATTATAAACAAGCCTACAGTTCGTGAATGGTTCCAATATTCTTCACAACATCCACTTACCTGAAGCACATAGGCTTTATATTTGGAAAAGTTTCTTAGTTGATTTTGTGTATGTCATTTCTTATTTTAGTGCGATACTATGACACACAATGATGGTTAGCGCTGTATAGGGGCTACATTATTCCCTATTTTGTTAGTATTAATTACGTATCATTGTCAAGGCCTACAGAAATCGCTAAGATTCATTGAATCGGCAGACATATCATAGGTATTTGTGATAGTTAGAATCCTTGTGAAGAAATATTTAAATATGATATAATACTTTATATATGATGCGTCATCTGGGTGGTTTATTTGTCGGAAGAGAAGTTGAGGGATATTATCCGTGCATTGGTCTTTGAGCTTACGGCGATGTACTATGCCCCTGACTCATCTATAAAAAATCTTTTCACCAGTGATGATGACTTTGAGGGTTTCCTTAGGGAGGTCGCAGGGGAATTATCTACAGCATTCAGTGTGAATATCGATACTGACAATATCGTGAGCACGGCGATAAGTAGGTATAGGCAGACTCTCGAAAAACTTGTCCTAGATGTGCGGGAGATGGGGCCTATCATGGATAAGATAAGGCTCACATTGGAGAAGGTCTTACTATCACATGGAGTCGGCCGGGGCAGGATCTCCGCGATAATCCTAAATTTGTTATTCAGGCTTAGGTCAGTAATGTCCTAGGTGGTGTTTGTGGTATGTATGGAGAGGATATTTTTTATTCCAATAATTCTCTATCGCGATAGATTCCACTCCCTATGTGGCCAACTTTTTGAGAGGCAGGATCCAGCCCAGTGGGGTTTTGGTCTTTCATACTACACCATCATTAGGGAGAGTATTGATGGGCTATATGTATTAAAGGGCTCTAAACTGGAAGAATACTGCCGTTGGTTCCCGATACTAGGGGATCTTGTCAGTAGGGTGGTTCTAGTAACATTCAAAAATTTCTGGTTTTCGGATCCAGCAATAAATTCGGCGTTTAATCTCCAAAAGGGGTGGCTTTTCGGCGTTATTATGGTTGAACTTAGTGAGAATATTCCAGTAGATGGTGTTGATGTTAGGGCTGTCCTAGATAGTATCATACAGCCCCAATATATTACGCAGACGTTACTGTTAAGTATCCTGAGAGATACACTTACACTATATTTCAGGGAAGATGATAGTTTCCTCGAAAAAAGCATTGCTGGGATTGTACGGCTCTGTATGCTTGTTGATCCGCCAGAGGATGATTCGCTGATTGACAGTATAGTGATATATGCCCTATCGACAAGAGAAACAATAGATTTTGTGGATAAGCTGGTAAGGTCCATAAGTAGGAATACGCTCCCCGCTATTGGTAGGGATACCCTGTTTGGTCTTGGTATGAGATATATCCCCTTGGGGCTCTGCATACTTGGCGAAGAACAATCAATCAGCAAGCTCAAGGGAGAGATTATAGACATTATGGTACTGATAACACTACTACACTTTGTGATCTATGTGATTGATTCGGAACTAACCAAGAGGGAGACAGAGGTCAGTGATCCGAAGAGACTTTCCATAGAGGATTATGAGCACATATCCCGCCTAAGGAAGGAGGCGATAGCCCTTAATCGATACATCTATGAGGCTGACGCCTTCAATTCTTTCATCATGTATGATGCCTTCTACAGGATATTCAGAAATATGGGTCTCGAAAGATATTTTAAGGATGTTGTGGTTCGCCTATTCCGTGTCGATGATGTAATAAAATCCGTGATTGATCTGAGAACCGAGAACATACAGGCGGATCTCCTAGAGGAAATGCAGAGAGCATACATACAGGATAAGCTTGTAGCGAGCAACCTAGAGACACTAAACTATCTTATCGCCGCTGCGTTCATAATAGAATTTGTTAATGCAATCCTGACCACCGATGTGGTAACAGCCGCTCTAGGGTCTCTAAGCTTCTTCCCAAGATTGATCGTTATGATCGCCATATATTCCCTATCTTGGTTCCTTGTCTTCTATCTAATCAATCTATATGTTAAAAGAAAGACAAAAAGAGTGACATTTGGACGCATCGTTAGGTTCTTCCCGACGGATCTTAAGGGTTCCATGCCAAGACTAATAGATGCGATCTTCGATATAGGAGAGCACGGGACAAGATTCTTCGCATCACCAAACATAATCAACTATACTGAATCACAAGAACTGGCAACAATATCCTTCCAATACGTCTCAAGGGCCGATGAGAGGAACAATGTCCAGGTCACAATCCGATACAACAAGCAAAACAACACAGTATATATGCTTATCTTCGAGCTGGAATCTTCCGATAAACAACAACTATATGAGGAGTACAGAAGATTCATAAGGACGATGAGGGAATACTATGATTATTGGGTCCAGCTGGAGGGGGGGAATATTGGCTGGAAAAGTGCTGGAGGTACTGAATAGGGTCTTGAGTGATGTAGCCAGCTTTGTGAAGACCATCAGTACAACAATCGATATGGGGAGATCCCTAAATATAGTGGGTGAGGTTTTGGCATATATAGATGAACTACTGGAAAATAGGCCCCATGGAGAATTCGAGGTCATCTATAACTACATATTGGACTCGATAATAAGCACATCAGTTGTGTTGGGTAGCTATCTATACTACAAAATCGGGAAGGAGCCACCGAAGGAAATACTTAGCAGATACATCAAGAATATTTGTAGTATCCTGCCACTAGACCAATTACTACCCACAAAATTGAGAACCACAAAACTACTAGTGCCATACTTCACATTCCGCGGTATGATAGATGAGGCCCTAGAGCTATTCAGGAGAGGCGAGATAAGTTTTGAGCAATATAGACATAGAATAGATAGTATTAGGCAAGAGAGTAGTGGTGCCCTCCAAGATCTACTGGAGACACTGAACAAGATACAACGGCTGATGAATGAGTTGTGGAGGAGGGGAAAGAGTACCATTGATACTACTCTCCATGGTATGTGGCGGGGCATCATTAATAGGTTGGCCACCATCTATGCCGAGACAATAGCGGTGGTTTTTATCTATGATACCATAGTCCTTAGGAGACATATTGTGGAGGACGAGAATAAGGAGATAATAACGATATATAATGCGAACCCATGTTTCGAGGTATGGCTTGACATACCCATAAAACCACTAGCCTACATCACGAAGGAGCGGCATATGATGAGGAAGGAATTCTATTTGGAGGCTAAGAGGTACGAGGTCGAGTTGGGGATCAGGCTATTGGAGGGGGCACATATTGGGAGGAAATATTGCTTGCCACCACTACGACTCTACAGACAATCACCACTATCCATACTAGGCATAACAATATATAGACCTCACCCCAATGAAAACAAATTTAGATTCAATGCCGTGCTACATGACTTCTTCTCGGCAAGAATAGTCCAGTTTAGTACGTCACAAGACATCATACCAGAACATCTACAGGACTATATCCACGACATCGTCAATATTATTATGGCACCAAAGGCCAAATATGATGACCTACTAGGACTCTCCGAAGTATTCACAAGGTCTATTCTTCCAAGGGAACTCAGGAGACTCATAGGCTATTTCTATAGGGATATAGGTGGTGTTATTATATTTGTACTCCCAATAGATGATGTTTCCCTTCATATGATCCCTTGGGAGTTAATAAATATGGATGGTAAGCTCCTAGCGACAGCAATACCGATAATAAGGCAGGCATTATGGGAGATGCCATATAATTACATGATAGGGAGGTATGAATATCAGCCTAAAAAACCCAACATACTACTCCTTGGTAACCTGACAGGTGATCTACCCAGTGCTGAAAATGAGATTATTGCCCTCTCAGAATTATTTGGTAGCGGTGCATATAGTGGTATCTTCGGTGGTGTATATAGCTTATCCAAGAGAATATTTGAGAATATCGAAAGAAGCTATATTGTGAGCCCAAAGCTTAGTGTCGCAAGAATGTTTATTAATCCAGAAACAAGAATAATCCATATAGCGTCCCATGTCGATATTGATAATAAGGGGATATACCTCCCACTAATGCTGGGTGGGAAGGAGGACAGGTACTATCTACATGATCTATTTAAGGTAATAATGCATGGCTCCCTACTATTCATCAATTCTTGTATAGAGAGGCAGAAGGTATTGTCCATGGATGCTATGTATCACCTACTATCAATAGTCTCAAAGAACCCAGACGTACTAAGCGGCATAGTATTCCCAATATCAAAAGTATTTGATGACATAGCGAAGGAATTCAGCATAAGCTTCTATAGGAGCCTCTTAGATGATACATTTGGTTCAGCACTGTATCGGACAAGAGCACTAATGTTTAACAAGTATAGGGAGGGGCTACTCAGAAGCCTTAACTGGCTATCATATACTGCCTATGGTAACCCATTCCTATCACTCATCTCAACCAAAATAGAAAAGAAAAACAGGAAAAATATGGATATCGCAATAAGAGAACCGATCGCAAAATGGTATTTATAGGCTATTTCTGTAGCCCCTAAGCCACAACAACAAGAAGATGAAAAGCATATATAAGACCATCTGCCAAGAAGCACAAGAAGTTTTTCCGAGGCTATGTGCAGTTTTTCCCTTACGAGACATCAATCACAAGGAGATAGATTCAACAAAAATGGTGCGTCACAGACAATGTACGGTTTTATGTGCAGTTTTCTGAAGCACCTTTTTTCTCTTTTTGTGAATTCCAAAGTCATAGTAATGTTAAGTAGACATCGCTAAATATCATAGAAACTTATTGTGTTTAGCGTGGTGAAGGTTCAGTTCTTTTATAGTTAAATATTCTCAATAATAGATTATTTTTGGGGTGTGTGTCTTGGGAAAAGTAGTAGATATTATCGTTCCCGACTGGGTCGACCCAGAGGAAATCAGGATTGTTGTGATTAATTATCTTGAGAAGAAGATCCTTGGTTCGAACAACAGAGTTGATAGGAAGACATATTTGAGGCTCCTAGAACTCATGAATATTACCACGAAAGATACCGAATATGATCTAAAGAGGGAACTGGAATTCCTGAAAATTATGAGAAGGAAGGAAAAGGAGAGAGCTCTTGGTAATCGTTGATACGAACATAATCATAAAACGTGTAAAGAACAGACAAGAGATAACTGAGAATATCACTGAGATTAGTGCTATAGAATATCCGCCAATACTTAATTATGACAAATTCAAGGGACATATCTACCTCCTAGAGCGGAGAGACATAATCACAGCAATAGAGCTACAAAGGAAACTTAGGGAGATGGGCCTGCCAAAAGGCGTTGCAGACCTACTAATAGCGGCAATATCCATAAACAGGAATGAAAAATTAGTAACCATGGATGAGAATTTCCTAGACATAGCAAAAATCTCTAGATTGAATATTGAGCTCCTAAAGGACTGATTATCTTATTATGATAGCTACGCCAAGAGCCATACCTAATGCTTGGGAAAATCTGAAAAAAACAATATATACTCCTGAACACTTAGCACACTCACTTGCGGGATGGAGAAAGGATGCTGGTAGGATGACTCCTATAAGAGTCTGGAAAATCCTTATCGTCAATGGTTGGGTATAGTTCTTGGCGAAGGGGTACATAAAAAAATTGACGCTGACTCGAGGATTGTTGTGATGATTATGACACGTCTATAGCCAAAGATGTCACTCAAGTATCCCGCGAGCGGTGGCACGAGTATGTACATGAGAAACCCAATGTATAGGATTCTTGCCACTAGGATTCCTAGCGCACTCATTTTGATTGCGATGAAGGGTGGAATGGTTTTGAGGACGTATATACTAATCATAGAAGATAATGTAGAAATAATGATGACTATGGCGGCAATGTTAGAATTCCTCATCACAAAAAATCACCACCAGACCACGTGGTAGCATAGAGAGCGTTAATTGAAGACTCTTATCGCTATATTGTCATTTTTCTGCTTGTAAGACATAGTATGGCCATAGAGCAATCCATTCATTGAAAAGTATGTGCCACTCTACTCTTATATTTCTGGCATATTTCTGGAATTCCTTGGTAGGGGGTATGGAGGCATAAAGTTTATTTGAGGCGATGAGTCTTCTGCCACGTCTAGTGTTTCTAAGTCTTGGATCGAGACCCTCATCAATAACTATAATTTTTCGCTCCCCTTTTTGCCACACGTACCATCTCTCTGACCGCCAGTTCTTTCTCTTCAAATGTGTTTATTCCTCCAACATGAAAAACGGCATCAAAGATGTTATCTGGGAAGGGTAGGTGCGATGCATTCGCTCTAATTAGTATGACATTTCTCCATTTCTTTGTATATCTAACAGCGTATCGTAGCATGCTGAGAAATATATCTATTCCAAATACTAAGCCCTCGGAACCAATTTTTTAGCCAGATAAGGAATATTTCTACCAGTACCCGTGGAGACATCTAGGGTGCGGTCTCCTTCTCTCAAACCCAATTTGTTTACCCATCTTTTTCTTATTCTGCCTTCTGCTCCGAGAGTTAGCGCTGGAATGATTATATGGAATAGCCTATAATAATCAGCGGCAACCTTATCATAGTACTTCATCCATCTAAGATCCGAACCATATACGAAGTCTCTTGGCGAAGGTCAATTATTCCTCCATCTACTCGATATTTCTCTCCACATTTAACACAAATTATGTTTTCATTTTTATTAAATCCTTTAACGAAATCCAAACTGTCCATGCAAATGGGGCATCTAAGATAATCCAACACCATACTTAGCTTCATTGAACCTCACACTCACTCATAATATTCCTCATCGATAACTTGTCCTACTCTAACCTCTATGTACTGTCTTATTTTTCTGAAAAAGAGATTCAATAGTCTACTTCCTTAAACACACTACGCATTCTCTTGCGTGCCTGTTCGTTATCAGGCTCTATATGGATATTCACACATTTTAACCCTGGGAAAGTCTTTCTGAGCATAAGTTTTATTTCATGAGAAACAACATCATGTGCTCTCTCAACAGTCATGTTAGGGTCGACCCCAACGTGTAGATCTATATAGATGGCATCTGGCCTTCCCCGTGATCGTATGGCATGGCAAAACCTTACCTCCGGATGGCTCATGACAACCTCATATATTTTCTCTCTAGGGATAACGTTTACATCAGTTAGTATTTTTGATGAGCTCTTGATTATGTTTATTGCTGTCCTAAATATGAGGAGTGAAATTATTAGTGTTAGTATGCCATTTACATATATGAATCCAGCATCGGTTAGATATATGCCTGCAATTACGGTAAGTGTTAGGAATATGTCTGATTTTGTTTCCTCCGAGTCTGCCACCAATAGGTCGCTTCCTAGGCGTCTTCCAGCCCTATTTTCATAGACATATATTAAGAGACTCATGAGAGTACTTATACCCATCGCAACATACGCTATGATCACATTACCAAACTCAGCAATTGGGTTAATGAGGTATACAATACCCTCCTTAAGTACCTCAAACGATAAAAATAGACAGAAACACCCAACTATCAAAGCCCCTATTGTTTCGTATTTTTCGTATCCATAGGGATGTTTTTCGTCAGGTTTCTTCATCGCCAACTTCAGTGAGAGAATACCTATAACATTAGTTAGTGTGTCGGATAATGAATGTATTCCATCAGCAACAATAAACATAAATCCACTCGCCAATCCGATCAGTATCTTGATTATACATACCGAAAGATTCCCTATAAGTACAATCAGCAAAACCCTGATCTTGGAGCCACCCCTCTCATGCAATATTATCACCAATTGAGGGAAAAGTGGAATATTGTGAAATATCTATATATCGTTATCATGTATGTATATCATAAATAAAAATGAACTACTGGACACCGTGATCAGACTACAGGATATGGCTATGTATGCTTGTATGAGATAAAGATACTAGAATTAGGGTAAGAATTATCCCTATATATACGTCCAGTATGCAACCTAACTGAATCATAGTGGCTATCAGTAATAAATGTGATATCGATATTATAATAGAATATGATATAAATCCATTGTAGGTGCTGAGTATTGATTGACGCAATAGAGTTATCATATAGGCATTTTGGCAAGATATTCTTCAAGTGCTACATGTGTGGGGAGTGCTGCTTCTGGGGACTAAACATGGGTGTTTTTCTAACTGGACACGACCTTAAGAGACTCCCCCCTCAAGCATTGACAACATCACACACAGCACCATTCGATTTTGTTAAGGGGATACTTGGAACACAGAAAGTAGGGAACCTGTACGCATGTATTTTCCAAGAGAAGACGCCTGGGAGATGTAAGATTTATTATCAGAGGCCCTTTGAGTGTAGGCTATACCCCCTAATATTTGACTTCACACTTGATGGCCGGATCCTACTACACCTAGAGCATTGTCCTGGAGTAACATTTGATGGTGATGGCGTAGATCTCATTAATGACCTAGACAAGTTTTTCAGAATGTATTTTGATAAAGACGATATGGATCACCTAAATTTTCTAGCAAAGAGAGGTCTATCACCAAAGCCTAGGCGTATCCCAATCTTACCCAACAGGTATGGAACATGGATCTCGAGGGAGAAAATACTGAAGAGCATTATAACCGATACATTTCTAGGTCTGGAGACACTATTTGATCTTCCAGATAGGCTTTTGGAAAAATATAATGATTGGAGGAAAAGTATCACTGGTAATGTGATAAGTATGTGTAATAGAATGAGTATTGTGAGTACGGAAGGGAATAATGTGGTACACATACTTAGGGGGAAGATAGGCTCGATAAAGGAAACTCCAATGGTCTTGGAGGAGGCATACAAATACCTGAACCTATACGCCCTAGAACTTGTTAATAGGGAGAGAACATTCGGCTTTGTACATGTTTATGATATATCGCTGGATGACGAAATATGCATATATGTCAATGCCCTTAGGGATATACTAAGCATTATGAGGACATCAGACCACATTGATTCTAGAGTAGTAGCCAACGCACTTGGACTCGTAGACCAGTACCTAGAGTTTTATGCTAGGAAATATATTAAGGAATGATATGTCCCAAAACAAGACCTTGAGATAACGGAAAACTTTCCGATTACTTATTGTCCCGAATTTAGCTAGTCTTGGTGGCGTAAGTATGCCATACATTATGGGTGGGCGGGACAAATCAATCCACCCTATATGCGAGCCTAGAATATCTGTAGTATACCCGGAGGAGGCCTAGAATGATGCCCAGAATCAGGGACAACAAAAACTTTAAGGACCCCAGAACCACATAGTAGAACTGGAAAAACACCAAGAACAGCACCAGAGCGAGGAAAGACTCCACAAAACCGAGCCTAAGACCAAAAAGCAACCACCAAGAAAACCCACAAACCAACACAATAGCGAAAACAAACACAACCATCGCACAGACAACCCAAGAAAACCTCCCATAAGCAAGCAACCAAAGAGAATTATGGACAAAAAGGAGAAAAGCGAGAGCATGAATCTCACAGAGAAAGTCATAAGCCCTACTCACACTCCCCCACCAAGCGCTTCCCAACAAGTATGCCATCCACGAAAAAGAATAAGGCTGAGACAGCAATCACGCTCCAAGCCTCCCTAGGCAAGACAGGATCGACACAAAGGAGAACAACGTCGTCCCCAATATAGAGTCTGGAGAGAGCAAAAAGCACCCTAAACCTATGGATAAAGACGCCCCATACAGTATTGGATGAGGGGATAAGCAAACCATCGCCAGAAACATCACAGTCTGGCGGGATCGTGAGTGTGAAACCCTCATATATGAGTGCCTCGTGAGTTATCAGGGGTATCTTGATGTATGGTGTATACGAGACACCGCGGAGCATATAGTGATAATTCCTTAGATCTGAAGGGTCGGGGTCGAATGAGGATCTCATGTTTGAAGACGACGGATAATCAGCAAGAACCCTCGGCGGACAATCATTGGTGGCATTGGTGACATTATAGCATACCCACCTAGCATTCCCCCACTCGTCCACCGCCCATATAATGATGTAGTACTTGCCCGGCTCCCAATCGCTGAATGTTATTGTGCCATTAACATATGCGTGTCTATCGTCAGTCATTATTAGCCAGCCATCTCCATATACCCCGCCTCCAGAAACAGTATAGTTATGATTAGAGCCACCCCAAGATGACATCCAATCATAGCTCGTTGTTGCTGGTTCTCCTATCAGCCCTACGAAACTTATTGTGAACCCATAGTCCTCATCGCTCAGCGGGTCTCTTCCATAAGGATTGACGGGGGTCCCAAAATCTCCGTTAGGATCTTTCTCTATGATTATTATTCCGAAGTCCATTATGCTCGAGGATATCGTGCCTGCACCACTGGTGAATGTTTTTTCGCCCTGTTCCTCTATGCTTATGTCGAACAATAGTTCTCCGGTGGTATTGTTGAAGTTCCATGAGTCTATGGTTATGGATGGTGGCTGTAGTTCGGCATCCTTCTCCACATGCTTCGCCTCTAATGCTGACCATAGGGAGAAGGCGAATATTCCGAGGAATATTAGCGGGATGAAGACATAGCCTAGTGCATTCATCTTCTTCGCCTTCGCAAACTTCTCCAACTCTTCCACACCACAAGACTTAAAGAGAAAATGTATATATATCTCCACATAGCTTACAATAATTTCCGTTATTATGCCAGAGACAGCAAAAATTATGTGTGCGAGCCCAACCTGATCTAGCCCTTCCTCCGCCGACAGCTCCGCCCAGATGATGGCGATATCAATGATTATAGCCACGATCGACGGGATCAGCCCCACCCAGAAGACCTCCGTACCAGCCAGCAGCAAGGGGAGGACAAACCACATGTACAGCAGGAAGGCAAAAGCATTCAGAAACATGTTAGCGGATGCATAGTTGGGCTCTAGAAACACATGGGCGAAGTATACATTGATTATCTGGGGCATGTATAGTAGTGCGAGACCAACAGCATATATGCCCATACCAATAAGACGCATGATTCTAGCCTTCGAAATAGACACTATGAATGTGCCCACCGCAAGAGCTATACAACCAGATATAAGGTCAGCTATCGAGTGTTCAGCTATGTGTAGGGCTCTATGGGCTTCCATCTCCCTGTAGTGATGGGTTCCCGGACCCACTTCGATTTTCCGAGCTTTAGTGCTAGATAAGAAGTTATCAAAATGTTGTTCGATAGCCATGAATGGTATGAATGGGTTTGCCAGACTTATGTTTGCGTGGCCCTCAGCGCCCCCAATACTGAAACAAAAATACAGCTCGATCCCCAAGGTCGCTATGGGAAAACCATAATAATCTGTGCTACATATATACACACTGATCATGAAGTCAAAGTACTCCATACTAATGTTGACAGTAACGCATCCAGCCCCCACATCTATGTAATCATCAAAGAAAACAAACGGTAGAATAACCCCCAACAGCAAAGCAAAGTCAACAACAAACATTGCCGCCTCAGCCCAGCTCCAGACACAGAGTGCCATCGCGAATAGATACTTCGCAGCGCCTAGCGCCTCTAGTAGTGCTC
Source organism: uncultured Nitrososphaerota archaeon (assembly GCA_964628995.1). GTDB lineage: Archaea > Asgardarchaeota > Njordarchaeia > Njordarchaeales > Panguiarchaeaceae > Panguiarchaeum. Next base: position 14,854 of record CAZVPA010000050.1, read on the forward strand.
CCAATAGCTTTAGTCCCCACTCCGCTATTGTCTCTATGAGCTTCGCTAGGAAGTTCGCCAGTGCCATGAATAGCTCGCACAGCAGTCTCCCTACCTCTGTTACGAATCCAACCATCGCCGCCCATATTGATGCTTCTGGCGACATGTATCCTGGTAGTGATTTTCCTTGTTGTGGTAGTACATTGAGTGGTATCATCTTTACTATGTCTTTTGGCAGTAGTATCTTGCTCATCTGCACTATGCTTGCTATTCTTACCCCTGATGTGTTCTGTGTTATTGCTGCGACCACCTTGCTCCATGTTGTGCTTGTCGCATCGCTCATTGTTATCAATCCATAGATGTATGGGC
>CAZVPA010000051.1:0-2204 GCA_964628995.1 uncultured Nitrososphaerota archaeon
TTATAAGTCCTTTTTGGTGTATATAGTCTAGCAACAGTCAACTGGGGAAGAGGGATTTTTATTACCAATGGTGGTTGATATGGAAAGAATCGTTATAAAGAACATAGATAGACTTGGTAGGATTGTTATTCCAAAGGAGTGGCGGAAGAAGCTTGGCAACACTGTAATCTTGGTCTGGGAAGACCCCGTAGTAAAGATAATCCCCATGAAAGACTTCAAGCTAACGGATCTATTCGACAAGATCGAGTTCTCGGGAGAAATAGAGGACTGGATTAGTGTGAAAAGAATGAAGAGGAGACTGCTAGATGAAATTTCTGGATTCTAATATCATACTGTATGCATATCTCAAACCCAAAAAAAGGAATAGAGTTGCCTGAAAGAATAGTTTGGAGAAAGAAAAGAAGCAAAGAGATGTTGAGATTGATAGAGGAGGGTGAGGAGGAAATACTAATATCAACAGTGCATCTAGGAGAGATATTGAATATACTGTCAAAGAAGCATAATATAGCCACAGCCGTAATGTTTCTGGGAAGAATTCTAGGCATGAAAAACATTATCATCGCAGAGGTCGATAAGGCTATATATAAGGATGCCCTAACGATTTCGCTCACTGAGAATATAGAACCAAATGACGCACTGGCAATAGTAGTCATGAAGAAGCACAACTGTAGAGAGATCCTGACATTCGACTTTGATTTTTATGAGATAAAACACATAATGAAGCTTGATTACAAAGAGCCACTTGAAGTGTACAAACAGCTTTGATTTTTATGAGATAAAACACATAATGAAGCCACTTCTAGAAGAGGAGATAAAACTCTTCGGAGCACCATAGGCGTCGCAAGACAAGTTTATGTTTCCATTTTTAGAACTTCTAGCATACAACAAACACTAGAAAGATCAAACGTAGGGACAACAAAAAGCAACAGAAAAACAGAAACAAAATCGTCGCAAGAACAGAGATGTTCTCAAACGGGAGACCATACACACCGGACAAGCAGTGGTGTACGCGTCCCGGGACACACAATATGCGTCCATTACTCCCAAGACAAAACATTCGACACCGAGCCCAGATTAGACAGAGACTACATGCTTCTGGGAAGGTGCGTCCAGGGATGCACATTGTGCGTTTGGGACGCTTCAACTGAAACGCTGAACATCGAGCAAAATATTGGATGAAAAGCATAGGTTGTTGGTGCTTGCTCTTTTTCTTAATTTTTCATGTACGTCTGAGGACAAATACTGTGCATCCAGTTTTTCTTGGACGAAACCCATAAATATGTTGGCTATCGAATGAGATGTTTAATAAATTTTTCATGTATTATGAAATATTATTGCTGTTAGAGAGTGATGTCTATATGCCATCTAGAGGAGAGAGTTCTGGAGGTATAATGGAGAGACTTGGAAACATGGAGGATTGGACATTTTTGCAAGGATCCCACTGTGGAAACTATTCTGCAACATTACCTGGAGTCTGTCTTCTTCCAAGCAAATTTTATATGAAGAACATAAACTGTCATGAGACATTTAAAGTAAATGATCTGGGTAGTCTTTGGAGTTTTATAATGGGGATTATGTAAAGAATAAGATAACAAGTTGTGTCATATCAGTTTAGAAAGAGAAAGGACAATGCATTGTTGACGTATCTTCTTAATATAATATAATGGGTTCTAAAAGACGAACTTATACATTTTGAACTTCTGATCTGTGAACCAGCAAAAATAGAAGCCCCACAGATGATGGATCTCAATATGATACCCGAGGAACTCGGGGGTAGAATAATGATCAGCAAATGCTAACCATATAGGGCCTATGGCATTTAAACCCATAGGAGTCAATTATGTACTGATTTTCATGCTGGTTATTTGTTCATCTATTTAATAAGGAATATCAGTATATACTAGGAGAACTCTAATAGGCAGGGGGTGGACTGCTTGCTCAAGTATAGGCGGCCTTCATATGCCGTGTTCAGGAAGATATACTGGTCGAGACAAGCCAACATGTATGTATCGATGGCCTACTCATGCTTCAAGGCGGGTGACTACCAAAAGGCATCCCAATTCATGAAGATGGCAGCATTGGCCGCTAGTTATGCTGGAATGAATCCTAGTAGCTATCTAGAAACGGCCAATAGGCTCAGTAAGATGGCACAGGAATCAATGTATCAAAGAACGAGGACTCTCTATCCTCCCCCAATACCCTCA
>CAZVPA010000051.1:2214-5692 GCA_964628995.1 uncultured Nitrososphaerota archaeon
TACTCCCCCCTACCACCCCCAAAGCCAAGACATATGGAGAGCTCGGATAGGCCTACTGTTAGCCATAAGACAGTAACACCAAAAGAGACAGAAACAAAAACGACAGTGGATCATGCTCAGAGAACATCCATAGGGAGCTATAGCTATACCCCGTCCTATACTACATATGTTTCGATGGGGGATGTCGTCATGGTGTTGTTGTCTCTTGGACTTATGTTTGCTGGGGCTATAACAATGCTATTCCTTATATTCAAGAGCTTTAATGATTTTGTATCAGCACTAAGGATATGGCTTATAGGATATGTAATCTATCTAGTTGGGTTTGCTATTGCTAGGTTCATAGAGGGTGGTCATGAATGAGGATACTATTATTATTACTCCTGGTGGCTGCGGTATCCCAGTTTATGGGGCTTAAATATGTTTATGGGCCGAGGGATTATGTGTACTATTTTACATGGGAGACCAAGTCTTGGAGTTATGTGTATGTTGAGGTCAGAACCCCTAAACTTATATACGATGTCGGGGAGGAAATACCACTGAGCGTAGAGGTAAAGGTTCATCTAGGTCTTAATGTTAGTAGGGGAATACTGTCGTTTGAAATCTATGCGGAGTTCTACTGGAATGAACTGATGAGACGTGAGGTGAATCGTGATGTAACATATTCTGGTTGGAGTATAAGATTTAATACTAGTTTTAGTGTGCCTAAGAGTCTGGTCGAAGAATTAGAGCTTGACCAAGGATACCACGACATATACCTAGCCTATGACCTCGGGTTTACTGAGATCTTTAATAATGGCACAGAAAAGTATCACTCGGCCTTCGACTTTGTTGATGATTGGAGCCACAATATGACCTTCTACAGGGATACCCCAATATCCATATACTATAGCAAGTTCTGGGATAGGTTTGGAGTAATAATGTTGAGTATTCTCTCGATCCCAGCAATGGCCCTTCCATGGTGGCTGGATTCGTACATAACAAAACGAAGAATAAAGCGTATGGGATAACCCAATACATTATCCCTACTTTTCATTGGCTGATTTAGATAACACTTAGGTGGTCTTTGTATTATTAGATTTTCTCAATAATTAGGTTGGGGATTAATAAATTGGGAGTTAATTAAGTTGGGGGTTAATAATGTCCAGTGTTGTTTTTGTGGATAGGGATGTGGAGCTTCAGGAGCTTCGGAGGTTATATGAAATGAGCGTTAAGGGAGCTATATGTGGGGTTATCTTGTACGGGTGGAGGAAAGTTGGTAAAAGTATGCTTGTTGATAGGTTTCTTGAGGAGGTCAGGGGCTTCAGGATCAATTGTGCATGGATAAGTGATCCAGAAACATTCTGTTTGGTCGTGATTGATAAGTTGCGTGGGCTCCTCGGTGACCACGAGATTATAGATTATTTGAGGTTTCTACTCTACGAGGAGGAAAACCCAATGGTGTTGCTCAAGAAGACTTTTGATGTTTTGAACAGCATGGCTGACATTGTTGGAGAGAAGCCAGTAGTGGCTTTAGACGAGGTTCACAAGTTTATCGATAAGATGGCTACCCGAATTTCGAGAGAACTACGGAAGAGTAAGGAGGTGGTATATAATGATATTCTATGGATGCTTAAGGGCATATTCGAGGAGAAGAAAGTCTTCTGGATCCTCCTGTCCAGCATTGGATGGGTCAAATTGAGGGAGGTCTTAGAGATAAAAAAGGTCAAGGAGAACCCACTATTAGGGCTCCTAGTAAGGTTCGAGGTAAAGCCCTTCGATCTGGAGGCCACAAAACAGCTTGTGAAGGCACGACGTCTCAACCTACCTGCTGGGCTAATAATGGAGATTCATAGGGTATCCGGTGGGATACCACTAATAGTTGATATGCTATGTTTGTCCTATGACGGTAGGGGGAATATTATCGAAATCGCAATAGATCTTGTGAGGCGGGGTGTTCTTGATGAGTTCTTTGAGAATATGGTCAAGTTTGTTGCTGAGGTTATGAAAAGAGATTACACGATCCTCATAAAGATCCTAAAAGCGTTTGAGGATGACCAAACATCACCAGAGCTGGCTGCTAGAAACGCAAAAATGGATAGGACATCAACATACATTCTGCTAGAGGATCTACATAAATGCGGAATCCTAGGTAAGGAAAAACATGGCAAAGAAGTGAAGTATAGGATACTCTACCCACTACTAAAGACATGGTTAGACCTCAGAGCCGAACCAAGGAAAAGCATATTTGATATAACAGTGTCACAATTGGGGATAACAGCTGGATATTACGTCCAAGAACTCCTCAGGAAATATGAGGGTACGGAACTAGCCTTGTGGGACGACAAAAAGGGAACATTTTTACTTGGGACAGCACGGGAGGTAAGATACAGCATCAAGAGAGTCTATAGTATAGACGAGACCGCAGAACTCCTGGGACCAATAAATGCTGACCTAATAGTCGAGTTGGAGAGTGATGAGTACCTACTAGTCGAAGTGAAAGCTGGTGCGAGAGATATAGAGACAGCGGATGTGGTGAAATTAGATGAAATTAGGACTAAATTTGGACGGAAAATCGGTAAGAAAGTCCACGCAATAATGATACTGATGGGGGTTGGGAAGGCAACACTACCAGCAATCACAGAAGCCGTAACACGAGGCATAGCAATAATCACTAGGGAAGGCATTAAACTCCTCGCAAAAAAGGTAAAGATGCTACACTACTAGATGCGATCAATGAATCTAAAGGGCAATCATCATACGAAAATCACCCTCTTATGAGAATTGCCGAGTATAAATATACGAGTGGCACCAAATATTGTGTCCGATAATCATAGTGGAGAGACTGAGGAGTACGGGGTTCTCGCGACATTGATGGAGAAGGTGGTAGGAGAAGAAGAAATACAATTGCAGAATCAAAAGCAATAAGCTAACCAGCATCATCCTATTATCTCTTTTATCACTTTCAGAATGTGCCCTCTCTCAATGGATATTATTGATATCTGGCTTGCGCATTTGAGGGATACTTTGATTGGTTCCTGACCTACTGGTACAAGCCTATGTATCCTCGGACCCCTCAAATCTAAGAACCAGAGTTCCTTACGCTTTATTCTGTAGTCCTCTAGGGTTCTAAAGAAGTAGAGTACTGGAGGAACTCCCTCTCCAGGATACTCGGGAGGCAATGTGATAGCAATTAGCGGTACATTATATATCTTGGCAATGCTAGCGATATTAATAAGTTGTTTTGTTGCTGAGTATATCCCGAGAACACTAGATTTTACCTCAAGCAGAACAGCATCCTTTACTATGAGAAAATCCACATTCCGAACCGTGGAGGGAGGGAAGATGATATAGTCCGTGAATAATTCAGTGACTAATTTGTAGAGATGAAACTCGCTAACCATAAATGATGCCTCCAATCTTCTCTGCAAATTTTTTTGCTTTTTCCTCAAAGCCGTCCCGGGAACTGATTAACTCGGCTAGATCCATGCATAGCTCATCA
>CAZVPA010000051.1:5792-15102 GCA_964628995.1 uncultured Nitrososphaerota archaeon
TAGGTATCTGGAGAAATAACACCATTATCTAGAAGAGACCTAAGAAACCTATGCACGGTCTCGAAATCTCTAATTCTTAGTGCTGATAAGACTCCTACCCTATTATTATTAGCCAATGCATTAAGAACTTTTTCGGCAAATCTTTTCGCTTTTTCCTCAAAGCCGTCCCGGGAACCGATTAACTCGGCTAGATCCATGCATAGCTCATCATAGGTATCTGGAGAAATAACACCATTATCTAGAAGAGACCTAAGAAACCTATGCATATATTCAAAATCCCTTGATAGCAGAATGTCATAGAGCGCATTAGTACGGGATATTAGATCTATTATTGCTGGAGGTATAAGTATGATCTCTCTTTGCTGAGCAACCTCCATGACCTTCTCCTCGGTATATCACCATAATTACTAACTATACTGTTAATCCTATTAAAAATAGAGAGATGATACATTAATCTGGTAGAAAATATTTGGAGCTCTAAGATAGTATTGTCAGATAAAAAATATACATTGATGTCTAGCACAGTTGATTCTAGACATTACCAAGTCTGCTTAATTATGGGAGATTCCTAACATTGAGAATTAAGAGAAAAATGTTGTACTGTCTCTGCTCCGAGTATTAATAGTGATATATAATCCATATAAAAGCATATTCACATGGCGAGTTCCAAATGTCGGATAGTGGTATGGTTAGTTTGGATCTGGTGCGTATAGGGGGAGACGCAAGGTTTATAGTACTCCATGATGGGAGGGAGGTCCAGGACGCATACTTTATATCCAAAGCACCGGTACGTGGATTTGAGAAACTCATGGTTGGGAAAAACCCAGTATTTGCTGTCGAGGCTTCGATGCGTATATGTGGGATCTGTCACTCGGCACATGGTATAGCATCCGTGGAGGCAATCGAGGATGCTGTTGGGATAATCCCCCCGCCAAACGGGATGATCCTCAGGGAGATAATAGGCCTACTCAATAGGCTGCAGAGTCATCTGGTACACATGGTATTCATAGTGAGAGACCTGTTCGCTGAGGATGTAGCAAATGACCTATTGTTGGTTGGTATAAGACTTCTCCGCGATGTAAGTGACATATTGACTAGATTTGGGGGCGCCCCTACGCATCCACCAAACATAGTTATAGGTGGTGTACAGACAATACCTAAGGAGAGATATCTGAGTGACTCTGAGAAGAAACTTGGGGGAGTCCTCAAGGAGATACAAAAAATAAAGAACCTATTTTTTGACGAGGAGAAGTGGAGCGATAAGGCGAAGATATTATCCCAAGCAAAGACGAATTTTAGCTACCTTGCCTCCCACATATTCTATGGTGACAGGTACAACATAGATACGCAGCAGGTATCCACAATGAGGTACTATGAGTTCAGAGGAAACAATATACCAGCCGAGGCTAAGCGGACTACATCACTAATAGCACTCTACAGGAATAACACCGTCGAGGTTGGTCCGAGGGCGAGACTTGCTCTCTTCAGAAGCTTTGGTGATGGATCCATCCTAGGGATACAGAAAGCCAGAGTATTAGAGATGGAGCTCATAATAGATAGGGTCCTCGAGTTGATATCAGAAATAAATCCATCCGAACCGCCTAGGACAACAGCAATGATACTGAGGAGGGGAAGAGGGGTAGCGGTATATGAGGCCCCAAGGGGAACACTAATACACTATGTTACCATCGATGAGGAGGGGAGAATAGGGGGCTATAGGATTGTTGTCCCAACACTCTTCAATATCCCAATAATGGAGAAAGCATGTGTTGGACTACCAGTGGAGGTTGCTGATGTTATCCCAAGGATATATGACCCATGTATCCCATGTTCAACACATCTCGTGAGGGTGGATGGATGATGAGTATCGATCTTTTAATCTATGATATTGGTGGTTGTGAGGGCTGCCCTCTATCAATATTGAGGGAATACGAGCGGCTATCAAAAAAGGCAAACATAAACTCAAAACACCTAGGTAGTATAGATATAGATAGGAAATACCACATTGTCATCATAACGGGATCGGTATGCATAAATGATGAGGAAATAGTCAACACGGTAAAGAAACTGAGATCGAATGCCGAGATCGTCATCGCCTATGGTTCATGCGCAAGCGTGGGAAACATAACACTTTTCTCCCGGGGAGGACAAGAACCCAGACCAGAACACAGGACTTTCCAGCCAGTCTCAGCAGTGATAGATGTCGACTATGCAATACCAGGTTGCCCTCCAGCACCAATAGGTCTGGTATCCCTAATAGACGCCATAGTTTCGAAAAGGCCTCAGCTTCTCAAAGTGTTCTCAGCAATAGCGCATGTGAAAAAGCTAAGTGGATTCGATCTGATGGATGAGGTTGTTCTTAGTGGTCTATGTATTGGCTGTGGTGCATGTGTTATGTCCTGCCCAACACATGCTCTCCATATGATCGAGAAGAGACCCGACCTCATAGTTGAGAAATGTATCCGATGCGGGACATGCTGCTCTCGGTGTCCAATCTTTACAAGGATCCTTATCTATAGGCTTAACCCCCAGCTCAGATTATTGGGTGGTGATAACGAATGAGTTTTGTGGTGAGTAGGGACAAGCCTCTGGGTGATTATAGGGCGATATATCTCGCCCGGGCGACGGATGAGGAGATAAGGAAGAGGCGTGTGGGGAGTGGTGGGGCGGTTACATCAATGCTAATATATATGTTGGAGAAGGGAATAATTGATGCTGTAGTTGCAGCAAAGAAGAGGAGGGGTCTAGAGGGGGAGATAGCGATAGCTAGGAATAGGGATGAGGTACTGAGGGTTGCTGGGGATCGATGGAGTATCCTACCATTCACAGCAAAGCTTAAGGATAGTCTGATGGAGGAAGACATTAATAGTGTGGCCATAGTATGCCTACCATGTCAAGCACAATTCCTAAGACAGATGAAACTCTACCCGCTCCTAGAGACGGACTTTAGCAGGAAGATATACATGATAATAAGCTTATTCTGCATGGGTACATATGCTACGGAGGCATTCCTCAACTTCCTAAAGATGATGTACGGTATGGATCCCGAGGACATAATAAACATACAGCTGAGGGGTCAGAAGATAACAATAGTAACAACAAAAGAAAAGAAAGAACTCTCAACATCAGAAGTACTACCATACACACAGCTTGGTTGCCTAACATGCCCAGACTACACCGGGATATTCGCAGACATATCCGTCGGCATAAGCGAGAACAACCCAAACTATACGGTATTGATCTCAAGGACAGATATTGCGGAACAGATAATAAGCGGGGCTGAGAGGGGGGGATACATAGAAATAAGGAAGGGCGGCCCAGACCTCGTGGATGAGATAGAGCTTAGGGCACAGGCAAAACTGATACGTGCAGTAAAATACGCAAGCATGCTCCTATGATTTTTCGAAGGAATCAACATCTATCCATATTTTTAAGCCAATATATATTTCTTATGATGTTTGGGGTGTGGTATCTTGTATTTTGAGACAATCAATAGTCCCCAAGAACTCGTAGGAGAGGATGGCATACTGAGACTCCCCTCCTATATCTTTGATATCTTTGTCTTTGATGAGGAGAGAACCAGAGCTGTCCGAGAGGCCCAAAGGATCCTGACTGCTGGGGGGAGAGCCCTCATTGTTGGTCCTGCTGGAACGGGAAAAACAGCACTAATGGCTATAATCCTTAGAAATATGTTTAGTGCGGGGTATAGGATCGGTCACATACTTGAGGACGCAACATCTATTGGTAATGATCATGAGAGAGAGGGTATTGTCCTATTCTATGATGATATCTCAAAGATGAACAAGATGGCTTTGAGGTCACTATGGATAAACAATGTGGGCTTGATGATCGCCACACTAAGGAGTGAGGAGGTCAAATTGTTGGAGGACAAACTTGGACGACCAATAAGTGATGTATTCAGGATTGTGAGGATAGGCCCTATGTCTGGTGATAGGCTAAGGGAGATATTGCTGAGGATGGCCGAGAAGGAGAACATTACCGTGGAGGAGGGAGCCATAGACATTGTTATATCGAAAGCCGGGAATCTACCAGTATATATCTGGCAGGTGATCAGAGACCTGAGGGTGAATAATAGGGATATACTGGATGAGGATTTCGCTAGGAGAATACCACAGGGAATGTTGGAGTATATTGATGATATATTGTGGAGGGTTCTTGATGACCACGAGGAGAAGTATGAGATATTACTAACATTGAGGATCCTCGCCGACATGCCGGGATACCAGATGCATCAGGACCTAATGAATACCGTCTTTGTCGTAGCGAAAAAGGAGATATATGGAGGGGAGATAAACATTATGGATGCATTATTTAGTGATGTGTTCGACAACATGACCAGGTACCTCTTGAAGACACAGACATATTTCTTCAGGCTCCCACACGACTCCTGGATCGATGTTTTGGAGGGAAAAAGTAGGGGGCTCATTAGTGGCGATATCGCTAGGGTAAACTCTCTATTCCCCTACGATGCACGGAGGACAATCCTGGAGGAGGCAGCGGAGATATGTAGGAGGGATATAATAGAGAAAATTGCTGATAGGGAGCGGAGGGAATGCTTCTATAAACAGCTGAGGAAGATATATATTGGGGTTGGAGAGGCACAGATAAATGCCCTAGAAAGAATAATTGATGTCCTACTTGGGCCCCGAGGCGTTGGAAGACGGGCTGAAATTCGGGCTACACGAGAGATTGAGGTTATCGACAACATCATCAATACCATACGGGCAAAGAAGGAGACCTATAGTATCGCCGAACTACGCTCAAAGGGAATGGTTATAAGCAAGATGCTTGATAAGCTCCGTACGGACATAGATGAGACCCTCACCACAGTATCCAAAATAGATTCCCACGTAATAATGTATGTGTACAACATAGCGACATCAAATCCCGCGAAGTCGGTATATCATCTCAGGAAAATGATCGAATATTATGGGCTGGGGAGAGTCTTGGAGTTCATAAAAATACTACTACTCAACATAATGCCATACATGATATCCGACATCGTCATCTCGACATATTGGGCTTATGGCTATCTATACAAGCTGATAAAGGATTCGAAGGAACTGAACTATGCTCTGAATAGAATGGACGCTCTAGGTTTCATACAGGAAATAAAGGACATAATGATGCTGGAGAAGTTCCCCGCGATAGGGGTTCTTCGGGAGAATAAGGAGATCCTGAGCGAAAAGATAGAGTCGCTGGAGGGACTAGCAAAGATAGAGTTCATGAAGGCTATTTCTGATCCTCCCCTAATATTCGAGGAGATTATTGATATCATAAAAGATCGTTGTATCATGGGAACAGAAGAATTCATGGCTCTTGTGGAGGAAAACATTGATGAAGCCCTAGGCTACGTGGTTTCGTTGGTTAAGGGATGTACAAACATAATCGAGAAATATAAGACATCAACAAAACACGCACAAAAAGTAGGGATCGCTAAGGAGATTATTAGTACCTCAGAGAAAATGATGGATATACTGTTCAGCAACCTTAATTATCCCCAAATGGTCTCCCTCATAAAGTCTGTCCACATAGACATCCCCGAGGTTGCAGAGATTCTCGCAAAACCCATATGTAGACGCCTAGAAGAACTATTATCAGGGGAAGTCAATAAGGAACAGAAAATACTACCTTTACTGACATCAACAAAAAACCTTTTGGGCCTCATAATAACCAGAGAAATACTGAGGACATATTTCGGTAGCCTCGACTTCCGACCAGAATTCCTGGAAACGATCTGTATTTATGCCCTCCAATACATAGAACATGAGACCTCCAAGGATTTTGTCAGAGAATTATTACAAAACGTCATCCAAAAATATGGTGGAGAAAAACCTCACCGTCTAATTGGTACACTGATACTTGCAATAAGATACGATATGCTCGATATATTCTCCCAAAAACATGCACAACATATAATCAGGGACATATTGAGGGAGTCTCTCCCAGCATCCAGGGCCATATTATTCAGATCCATGGTCATGGGGGAGCCAAAATCTAATCCAGATCTCCTAAAAGAACTAACGAGAGAACTCATATCCACATTGGAGCCGAGGGATCTCGCATATATGCTGAGGGAGCTACTGCTGGATGATAGGGACAAAACAATAAAGTTCATACATAAGTTCCAAGATGTATTCTCTGAGTACATACAGAGGACAGGCTCATTAACCATATTTAAGCTCCTCATTAGGCCACTCATTGGGGACACATTCGATATTATTCTTGGGGAATAGTCCTTGCCTGACTACTATAGGCTTATTGGTTCGTTTGACGAGATTGTCGGGAGTACAGGCCTATTAAGGCTTCCTAAGTATATCCGTGAAGAATTCGTATTTGATGAGTCAAGAAGAACAGCACTACAAGAAATTATAGAGTCTCTCCAAAGAGGAAAAAACGTCCTGATAGTTGGGGTCGCCGGTGTGGGGAAAACAGCATTGATGGCCATAGCGATAAGCAGACTATTATCGCTAGGATTCAAAGTTGGATACATCTTGGAGGGTACCACAAGAATCCTCAGAGACCATACCAATGATGGTATAATACTGTTCTATGACGATATCCCACGAATGAACAAGTCAGCACTAAGAAGCATAGTTACGAATAATGTTGGGATGATACTTGCTACTGCTAGGGAGGAAGAACTTCATGAGCTAAACAAAAAACTTGGGGTCATCGCGGAACAAGTATTCGTAATAGTGAGAATAGAGAAAATGCGGGACGAATCCCTCCAAAAAATCCTTGAAAGATACGCATGGAGGGAGGGAATAGAGGTAATGCCAGACGCCACAAGGATCATAGTGAAGAAGGCTATGAATCTACCAGTATACATATGGCAAGTAATAAGGGATGCCAAGATACAGGGGAGAAATATCCTTACCACAGACTTCGCAAGGAAAATCCCAGCAGGAATGCTGAATTTCGTGGACAGCATACTCTGGCGTGTCCTTGATAGGCATCATGATAGGTATGCTCTCCTCCTCACATTACTAATTATGTCCGATATGCCAAAATACGAAGTAAATATCGACCTCCTAAACGCAATATTTGCGGAATCCCTAAGCATAATCCGATCCGAGAATGTCCCCATAGCCAAGGCGGTACTAAATACTCTCTATGGTAAGATCTTAATGTATATAGCGAAGATAGACCCCTACACGTACAAGCTTCCCCATGATGCATGGGGAGACGTCCTGAGGGGGCGGGGATCCGGATTGATGAGCGCAGAGATCTCAAGAATAAACACACTCTTCCCCTATAGAAAACGGCTGGAAATAGTAGGTAAAGCGATAAATAGGGCACAAAAAGCAATAACCCCCCATGTTGAATCTGGGAGAGAAAAAGCATTCAGGGAATTCGTGGAGAGACTAGAAAAGCTAGGTATTCTGAAGAAGCCAACGTTGGAGAAGCCCACCAGAAAACGTGGAGCAGAGACCCCGTGGAGAAAAACAGAAAAACTAACAATGGTGCTTGATCACACGGATACTAGGTATATGTATCCAGATATGGCCTCCTATGCCAAGGAAACACCACTATTTAAAGGTATTGTGAATAATCCAGTTCTATGGTATGTTTTGGGACTATCCAAAAAAGAAATCGAAGAAAGAGTCGAAATAAAAGTGAGGGGGGTTGGAGTCGACATAGTATACCCAAGGAGCGATATGCTCACAATTAGACATAGGCTTAATCCAAAGCCTGCCACAACATATGAGGAGGACACAGAAATAATAATGAAGCAGAAAAAACTCGAGCATCTATCGGCGACCTATTCAATTATTGGTCTTCTACTCCTTATCCTGTTTTTCGTTTCCTTATCACTACTTGACAATACAGAATCAAGATTATTGCTACTAACAGTATTATCACTATTTTTCATATCGATGATATTCCTCCTTGCTGGTGGATACTATAGCGATCGTGCTGAAGAAATCAAGAGACTTCCCAAGAGGAGAAAAAGGTCTTGGCTGTTGCTTGTTGAAGAGTTGGAGGTCAAGGGCGACCCAAAGATTGTTGATGACTTCATTAGGTATCTCAAGGAGAACATTGATAGGGAGCTACTATCGAGAATAGCCGAAGACAAAGCTTTCCAGGAGGCCATCAGGAGCATCGGTATGAGGCCACGGGAAATAATCAATATGTGGGAAACCAACACCGATCAGATCCAATAATATTATTCTTGGTTGGGGCCAGATCTATTATATACCAAACTTCAATGATGATCATTGATGGCTTTTTTGTCTACTGATACTAATATATAGGTGATACTATTGGGCCAGACACCGATAACCCCACCAAGTAGGAGCACATGGAACTATCTATCGGAGCGAATAGATGGGATAGTGCTGGAGAAATATGGTAGATCCGTAGTGATCAGAATACGTGGGAGGGAAATAAGGCTCCCACCATACCCGGAGGTTGAGGCTGTCCGGCTCATAAGGAGGGACGGCCTAATAATTCCGGATGTCCCAGATGACTGGGTCGCAGAATGGAAGGCAAATGGGAGCAATATAAGGATATATAGCATTGATGGTGAGATAATAGCGATAACAAGGGGAGGGTTCCTGCTTGACTGGAAACCCTACAAATACATAGTAGAGTCATCACTCAAGGAGAAGCTCATCCCAGCAACAGAAAACGGGAGGTTCCTGCTCTTTGGTGAACTAGTGGGCTCAAAAAGTCTAGTCAGGATATGTCCAGAATACTGGAGAAAATACCTTGGGGGTGAGATAGGATACATACTCTTTGACGTATATGACCTAGAGAGAGGGGTCTTTATCGATATAGATAGTGTTAGGGGTATAGCGGAGAAATACGGTATGTTGTCCCCACCGACGGATATAGTAGACCCCAAGAAACTCATGGATAGGATGGAGGAGTTTCTGAGGATATGTGGGGGCGAGGTATGGGAGGGGTTTGTCTTCAAGAACCCAGATAGGGGAACAATAAAGGATATCGCCGAGAAAACACTAAAGTGGAGGCTTGACGAGACAAGGGAGTACGCGGAAAGGATATATAGGAGGAGGTATAGGGATCCACTATCATGGAAAATATACCAGGCACTCAGAAAATTTGTAATTGAGGGATACCTAGATCCACCAATAACAGTGGAACAGGCAACCGAGGAGGCATGGGACATAAGAGAAACAATACTATCAATACTGGACAAAGCGGATAAGAGGGAAATACCAATAGATAAAGCAGACAAAAAGGTAAAGGACAGACTATACAGCCTAACAGAGAGAATACTCTCAGCAAAAATAAAACAAGACAAATGGTACAAGAAAGCAAG
>CAZVPA010000052.1:0-15022 GCA_964628995.1 uncultured Nitrososphaerota archaeon
GTACCCCCGCACCTTTATATATATTTTTTAGCAACAATCAGCGGGGGAAGGGCCTAAGTCTTCTCTCATTTCACTTTTCTTCCTTGTTTCCCGTGTGATGCATCGTGATAAGGATAGGAGTTTTGGGAGACCTACATTATCCACGGGAGGGTAAACTCTTTTATGAACTTCTGAAAGTACTTAAACACAATGATTTCGATTTCCTTTTCCTGTGTGGTGACATAGTCAATTATGCGAACATGTTCTATCTTGAAAAACTCATCAAAAAAATTGTTAGTGTGGGTAGAGTTCGGATAATTGGGGTTATGGGGAATCATGATTTCTGGTTGTCGAAGAACCTCTGGAGGAAGGGTTTCACATCCCTAGACCTAATACCCATGTATAGTAGAGTTCTGGGGATCCATGGTGGGTCTCTCCTATGGGACTCGATATATGAGACGGAGGAGTTCGTAGTTGTCGGTGTTCCTGGGTGGTATGATTTCAGTTTTGCTCCCCATAGCCTCAACTTTACCCGGGACGACTATTTGAAGGGCTGGTTCTTCGGGTTTCAATGGAACGACATGCTTTACGTGAAGTTTGATTTTCCACCAGAGAAGTTTGTTGAGATGAATATTGTGAAACTCAAACAGCAACTAGACCATGCGGTAAGGCTCCACAAGAGAATCTTTGTTCTCCTACATTTTGTCCCAATCAAGGATTTCCTAAGATATAGTGGTGATCGTGATGACGTCTGGAACGCGTACGCGGGATCGCAGAGGCTGGGGGAGGTCATACTGGAATATGGAAGCAGGATAAGCAAAGTATTTTTTGGTCATTTCACGTACAAGAAACTAAGAGCAAAGAAAATACTACGGGGAGGGATAGAATTCATAAGTGTCGATGTATCACATGGTATGGAAGCGATGGAAATCATTGAAATATAGAGCCCTTGCCCTCGTCAGCATGTGTGTATCCTAGCTTCCAGATAGTATAGCTTCATGGACATGATTACCTAGTTTAGCATATTGGACCCTAGTAGGAAGAATAATCAAGGTTTTTTGGTGTTGATGGGTATATGTTCCCCCAACGTCACTTAAAGCTTATTTTATGAATTGTTAGTGTATGATATGGTGTTGGGGTTGAGTGCGGAGAAGTATAGTGTTAAGCTATATGCTGTTGACCTAAAACCGAGGATTAAGTACGTCAGGAGTAATGAAGAAAGGGTTTTTCTTACAGATGTTTCACTTGCTATTGCGTATTCTCCAACACTATCAGAAGTTACGGGAATGAAGGGTTCGGACATTCTTGAAAATTTGAGGGTGCTGAGGGTTAAGGGTAGGAGGGCCATAGAATACCCTGGGGGTGATGAGTTGGAGGTTTCGGAGTTCGTCGAGCGGTATGAGTATGAATCCCCGATCCCGAGTTGGTTTGGATGGATCATAGGAGTCGCCGTGACGTTTGCCCTAATAACGATACTTGAGTCATCCAGTATATCGAATTTCTTCCCAACATGGTCTTTGTGGTTGCTAGTATTTTTCCCAATAGGGGAGGGTTGGGAGTATGTGTTTAGAGACAAGACCTTCCATATGTCTGAGATAATGGTATCCGGGAGCAAGGACAAGGTCATAGAATTTGTCAGGGATCTCAGGAGTAATCTCGGTAGAAACCCTGTTCTTGCTCTAAAAGAGCGAGATCTGAAGCATCTGAGTGAGGCTACAGGGATGGATTTGATAAGCTTGGAGAATAGGTGGGATGAGATAATCCACGGTGGAGTATAGGTTTGTCTACTCGATTATTTCCCCAGATTTGATTAGTTCTAGTGCTTTTTCTATATCTATCTCGCCAAGTATCTCGCCTAGTTTTCTTAGTTTTTTGATGCCCCTTATTTCCTTGGACATGTAGGGGATGACCCATATTCTGTGTCCCCTGAATTCTTTCTCTATTTTCTGTAGTTGCTCCATGTGGAACTTTGACATGGTTTTGCAAAACGCACAGTGTCCAGAATATATTCGTACTAGGTTTACTACTATGTGTGTGTGGGGTATTGAGTGGATATCCAGCTCCTCAACGAGCCTCTGGCTCTCAAATATAGACATATCGTTCGGTATCATGACCACTACGAACTCAGTTTTTGTGGGATCAGTAAGTACTTCCCTCACAGCTCTAATATGTTTCTGTGTTTCCTCCAGAATTTTTAGTGTCAGGTCGGCACTCTCATCTCTTCCCAATCCGAATAGTGCTTTGAATTTTGAGAAAAATTTCGAGATCTTCAGCCTGAATCTTATCATTTTCCCATAGAAACTATCAAGAAACTCTGGAAGTTTTAGGAGTTCGAGTGTATGGCCCGTGGGTGCTGTATCAAAAACAACTGTGTCATACTCTTTTGTCTCCATCAGGCTATAGAAGAGTTTCATAAAGCCTAGCCCCTCAGCGAACTCATATGGTATTTGTGTGTTTATTAGGAGGTCCAACATCTCATCACTTATCGGGGGGAGCCCCATCTCTTTACCTAAATCTGGACTTAGAACCTTTCGTAGTGTCTCCCTTTCACTGGCAAATAAATCAAGGGGATCAAACTCTAGGCAGTAGAGGTTCTGTGTTATAGTCCTTATCTTGCTCCCAATTCCAACATCTAAGGAATCCCCCAATGAATGTGCTGGATCTATTGACACAACCAATGTTTTCTTCCCTGCATCGGCAAGCATTATGCCGAGGGCTGCGGAGAATGTTGTTTTTCCCACACCACCCTTTCCAGAAACAATTATGTATGATTTCTGGGATAAGTCACTCAAGAACTTATTCATTCTCACCACCCATTTTTCTAAGCGAGTGTCTATATTCTATCCTATACCTAACAAATTTATTAGAGGGAGACCAACGTGGGGGATGAGCAGACCTCACTGGGGCACCACAATGGGGGCAGATATCCCTCTTTAGGGTATACCTATTGCAGCGAGTGCATTTAAATATGCGGCGGGGCATTTTGGAATCCCAATTATTCTTGGTGCTTTTATACTATTATTAAGGACGATATAAGGGTGGTCATCATGGAGGACGATGAGACAAAAGATAGAAGTCCATCTGTGATGGGGTATGGATACTCCGAAATGCTTAAGATCGCACTGTCGAGGATACCAGAGAACATAAAGACACCACCAGTTATTGAGATGCCAGAATTCAGTGTGCTAAAGGAGTCAGATAGAACTATAATAACAAACTGGAACAGTGTTATTGGGAAATATAGTATTGATGAGAAGTTACTTCTAAAGTTTCTCCAAAGAAGACTTGGTACGATAGGGATGATACAGCATGGAAAGCTATATCTACAAGGTGTGTACACTAAGGTTAGGCTAAATAGGCTACTCAAAGCATTCATGAGGGAATATGTGATATGCGATGTATGCGGTAGGCCCCACTGTGTCATAGTAAAGGAGAAAGGTAGCCTCATAAAGCGTTGCCAAGCATGCGGCGCATGGAGGGCGGTGGAGAGGCCATAGGAATATTTAGTATTGTCTCGGCTAACCAGGGGAGACTATTGCTGGAACCTCGTGATGTATATAGACTTGACCTTAATGCGAGATGGCTTGGTGTCCCAACGGAATTGCTTATGGAGAATGCTGGAAAAAATGTTGCTGAGGAGATATTGCAGAGGTTTCCGGAATCAAGAAAGATAGTATGTGTATGCTCAAGAACAAACAATGGGGGAGATGGTTTAGTGGTAGCCCGTCATTTATCGCTCAGTAAGATTGTGGAGGTTGTTTTTATTGGGAGACCAGAACAGATAAGGACTAGGGAGACAAGGCTGAACTGGGAGATAATAGAGGGTCTCGATACAGTAAAGAAACACATGGTCAAGGCAAGGGAGGATCTAGTGTTGCTCGAGGAGATACTTAGTGATGTTGATGTTGTTGTTGATGCGATATTTGGGGTGGGTATACGTGGTAAACCACGCGGATTAGAGGCTGAGACAATAGAGAGAATAAATACACTAAAGAGGAAATATGGGTTCAAAATAGTCAGTGTTGATGTTCCCAGTGGCTTCGACTGTTTTAGGGGGAGCCCGACAGAAATAATGATAGACTCGGACGTTGTGGTGACATTTCACGATATGAAGAAGGGTCTCGACAGGATTGGGGTGGAGATCGTGGTTAAGGGAATAGGAATACCACGGGATGCAGAAATCTTTGTGGGGCCCGGGGATCTATTGGGGATACTAAAAACAAGGGATCCATGGTCGCATAAGGGAGAGTATGGCAAAATACTCATAGTTGGGGGGTCAAAATACTATACTGGTGCCCCAGCACTCTCAGCTCTATCTGCATTAAGGACAGGGGCTGATCTAGCAGTAATATTTGCGCCATCGGAGGTAGCCGATACGATAAGATCATACTCACCAAACCTGATAGTATGGAGCTATGAGGGAGAATTCTTCAACAAAGATGCCCTAGAACCTCTGCTGGAAATATACAGGAAATTTGATGTAATAGTGTTAGGGCCAGGGATAGGCCAGGAGAAGGAGACACTGAGTAGTATTAAAGAGGCTATCCGAACACTTGACAAACCCCTCGTAATAGATGCTGACGCATTAAAGGCATTAGCAAAATATGGAGCCCCAAAAAAGGATATTATACTGACTCCCCATGCAGGAGAATTCAAAATGATGTTCGGTGTGGAGCTTCCAAGGGACATATTTGAAAGGGCGGAAATTGTGAAGAAAATGGCACAAGAACATGGAGTGACAATACTCCTAAAGGGCCATATAGATGTAATTAGTAATGGGGTGAATGTGAAACTTAACAAGACGGGAAACCCCGGGATGACTGTTGGTGGTACAGGAGACGTACTCACAGGGATAATAGCGACAATAAGAGCGTGGAAACAAACAAGTATGGATAGCGCGTCAGTAGGAGCATTTATATGTGGGTTGGCTGGAGACATAGCATATGAGAAGTATGGCTATGAATTGACAGCAACAGATGTGGCGAATAACATACCAGAAGCGCTAAGAAAGATAAGGGACTTCATCAGGGGGTCATGAACTATTTTTTCTCCCTGAAAATAGTTATTGCTCTGTGCTTCATTCTTATTGCATCAACCTCCAGTATTGGGCTTTCAGATATTATTGTTGCCTTCACATCATTATCTATGAGCCACTCCAATAATGGGTCCAACGCTGGCCCACTCCCAGATCCCAGTACGAGGTGTTTTATTTCACCTCTCTCACCATATTCAACCTCTGTAAAGTGTATATGGAGATGTCGGATATGCTTACTTCCGAGCTCTGATTCTACTCTAGCAAATATCTTATCATAGTCTTCATACGTTCTCAAGATCCCCCCCTCTCTAGCGTGGATATGTGCGACGTCAAAGATTATTCTTGTCTCTGGATACACCTTAACGACTTCGATGAGCTCATCGACGGTTCCAAACTGGGACTTCTTCCCCATGGTCTCCAAGCCTATTCCTACTCTAAGTTTTTCCTCCCTAACACGATCTATCAATGGCTGCAGGTTGGATATGACAAGTTCTATGGCTTTACTGGGCTCCAAGTTCCCATAGTAGCCAGGATGAAAAACTATTGTCCCCGCACCACACCATTCCGCGATCCTTGCCGTCTGTAGCAATCTGTCTATACTGGCCCTAATTTTTTCTTCCTCAGGACTGAGGAGGTTTACGGCATATGGAGCATGTACAGATAACACAACATTATTCTCAATGGCGATTCTTCCAAGGATTTTAGCTCTCTCCTCATCGAGGCTTATCCTCCTAACTTGCTGAACCTCATACGCATCCAGATATAGCTCACCACGTATAAAGATGGGGGCCTCCTCCACAGATCCCTTATACGCCAGAGGTCTCCCAGCAGTCCCAAACGCAAGTTTAAACCCGGGGGGAGCCTCCAGGGGGAGAAGCTTCTGGACTTCCTTAGGCACCCCTACCTTCTTCACTTTCTTCTGGATTTTGGCCTTAACAACCTTCTTAGCCTTCCTTGCTTTAGGTTTTCTAGCCTCTTTCCTTCTCTTTTTCTTCTTTCTGACAGCCTTTTTCCCCTTACGGGGCATCAGAAATCACACCTCCACCAAGAGGTATCATCAAAAAATTCTCCATATTATATCCCCATATGAATAAACAGGAAACACACTGCCACTCAAAACGCAATGCAGGTCACACCAGAAAACTTGATACTGGCAAGAACCGAGCTAAAACAAGAATGAAGGATACTACGAGCCTAAAGATCCTTAGGAGAGAACATTAACAAAAAGATAATGGGGCGTCATCTGTCTAGGGGTACGTCCACTTCTGGACGCTACCCTAGACATCAGCCCCTAGTCATCTGTCTAGGGGTACGTCCACTTCTGGACGCTACCCTAGACATCAATATATCCTAAAAAGTCTCTCTTTTTTAAGGTTTTGCATAATGTGTGTCATTTGTGTTGTCTGGTGATACATCAGTAAATTTATGTCTGATATATCTTGCTGATTTGAGATCGATAAAGAGTATCCACAGGGGATTATGTAGGGAGATATATGGTTTTTCTAAATGTAGACTACATTTCAAAAAATGTCGAGGAACTACAAAAATAGATGTATTAATGCTGTTCTTAACTATGCGAAGAAGGGCCTGTTCAGGAGGATCATTACATGCTACATTATTGTTCCGAAGAAGGGTAAGCTGAAATACATAAGATTATGCTTCTATAGCACTATAGCAAAGATAATGCAGGATTACAGAGTCGATAAAACAATATTTCCCTCGGACTTCTACAAGATAGATAGGGAAATGGTAAAGAGATTAAGAGTCAAGTTTATGAGTGTAGATATAACAATTGATGATAAGGATGACTCAGTTGAAATAGCAGATATGATCATAAATACATATAGGAGAACCCGAAGGATCTTTCTGAAAAACATGCGCGTAATTATCTGCTAAGAAAAAAAATAGGCTTTAAAGTAGTATTTTGTTTTTTATCATGAGATGATGTTGCCGTCCCAGTCTGAGGACTGATGAGCCCTGGTGGTAGCTGATCCTTCTCTAATTCTTCAGTAACAAATATAAATCCGTTTTTGTGATTGCCAAGGGGGTGTGTATAGTGAGGGTGAGGGATGACCTACCAGAAATACTCAAGATTTTGAGGGGCCTAAAGAGGGTTCCCAATTGTCCTAAGAAAACGGACTTACCATGCATATTCTGTCTAGAATGTCCTCTATGTAACTATGACGAGAAGATGTATGAGGATGGGCTATTCAAGATCACCACAAACTCTGCGGTTCTCAACCTAAAGATAGATGTGGGGGGTAGTGAACTTGATAGTGTTCTCCTCGTAGAACTGGTAAAGGCTCTGGCTGGAAGGTTTGGGTTCATTATGGAGAAGCCCGAGGAGGGTTACCAGATAAGTTTCTTCTTCTATTACCCAGACAAGGACGCCATAAGGTTTTTCGAGAAATTCATGACAGACATACTGCCAGAGTTGAGGGGCATAATAACTAAGGGCAGGATAAATGTTAGGAACTGGGCTAGGTCTGTTGTTCAAAAATTGTTCCCGTCCATGTAGCTTTTAACTCGGAAAAGTAGTATATCTTTGGTGATATGTTTGAAGATTGTTAATGCTAAGGAAATATTCACTGGTGTATACGTACTTGTGGATGATATTGGGACCGAGAGGTTGGCGACACGAAATCTTGTCCCTGGGAAAAATGTCTATGGGGAAAGATTATTCAAATATGAGGGCGTTGAGTATAGGGAATGGATTCCATATAGATCAAAACTCGCAGCAGCGATACTTAATGGTCTCTCAAAACTCCGTATCAGGAGGGGGGACAGAATATTATATCTCGGTATAGCCTCTGGTACAACATCATCACACATTTCAGATATAATAGGTCCAGAGGGAATAATATATGGGATAGAGTTCGCCCCTCGCCCCCTCAGGGATCTGCTTCGTGTCGCTCAGGATAGAAAAAACATAATACCTCTCCTCAAGGATGCCAGAAAACCATATGAATATTCCTACATAGTGGGGGAGAATGTGGACGGGATATACTGTGATGTCGCACAGCCAGACCAAGCAGATATATTCATAAGAAACTGTGAGATGTTCGTAAAGCCAGGGGGGTATGGGTTCATAGCGATAAAGGCAAGATCGATAGACGTAGCACGAACACCAGAAGAAATATTTGAGGATCAGAAGAGAATACTCAAAACAAGAGGTTTTGAAATTGTTGAGGAGATACGTCTAGACCCCTATGCGAGAGATCACATAATGTTTATAGGTGAATGGAGAGGCTAGGATTTGAGGCATTCTATGGAAGTTATGGTGGTTTTATGAAGAAGAAACAGAAGAAGATTGAATACACAAAGAATGACTTTGAGAAAGATATCGTGGGCAGGATAAAATCGGACTTCCTAAAGAAAATCCAGATACTCGATGAGAGATTCCTAGTGGACCGGGGGAAACAACTTAAAGCTGCTGTAGAACCACTACTAGATACACTCTCCCTCGATTTTGACAGGAGAGAGCTCAAGAGAGCTATTGGCGTGCCAGCAGTTGTGGTATATAGGAAGGGGCAGCCACATCCACGCCCAGTATGCTTTATATTTGCGGAGTTCCACTTTAAGCGAGCACTAATTACGGCTGCTGACAAAGCAGCGATGATACTCAAGAAACTATTCCCACAATCCATCGCGGTATATGTTGCCCTTGACAAGGAGCCAGAGAAAATAAAGAAAAAGGAGTTCAAGAATATCGACTTCATGGCTTATAGTTCGAATTTTGAGGATTGCTGGGTAAAGCTCCATGACTTCTTGGCCGAGAATGTATTTTCTATAGAGGAGTGATTTTTTGTGGATTTTTGAGGGGAATAGAGGGAGTCATGATGTGGTTGGTATCATGTATATTGGGTTTCCTAGTAATATCTGATAAGGGGGAAGTAATAGATAAGTCCCTTTATGATGAGAAGCCGGATGTTGATAGATCTGTACATGGCATAATGAAAATAGAATCTGGTGAGTGCCCAGAAGAACTGGGAGTATTATTAGGGAGGCTGAGTGGAAGGGAAATAAAGACAGACAGTGAGACACTTCTAGCGATCATAAAGAGGAAGTCACCAGAAATAAAGATAGATCTGGTCACAAGGGGGCCTCTACTCCAAAAGATACGCAGTACCGTGAGGGATTATTTGGTGTCGGTATTCGGGACATACCAGGCATATGTAGAGTTCGTGAATAATGTGGCGATAAACATCCTCAAGGAAAAACTCAGGGAGGTAGGAGGAGAACCAGACAAGATGATAATACAGGCAATAACCCTCATAGAGGAGTTGACAGAATCAATAAACGCGTTCGTGGCACACCTTAGGGAATGGTATGGAATAATATTCCCAGAGCTAGGCAAGATCATCGATAATCACAGAACATTTGTTAGGATAATACATGAGATCGGTAGTCCCGAGAATATGTCGGAAGAAAAGCTCTTGGAAATATTAAAGAGTGAGAAAAAAGTTGGAGAAATACTCGATGCCCTAAAAACATCGGCAATAGTAAAGATAACATCGGAAGATGAGGAAAGACTAAAGGAGATAGCGGGCCTAATACTGGAGATGTATGAGACGAAAGACAATCTAGAGCAATACCTAAGACATCTTATGGAGGACACATGTCCAAACATAACAGCACTTGTCGGTCCAACAATAGGAGCAAAACTAATAAGGAAAGCTGGGGGCCTGAGACAACTAGCGTTAAAACCAGCATCCACAATACAGGTGCTTGGTGCCGAGAAAGCATTATTCAGGGCGTTAAGGGGAAGGGGGACACCACCAAAACATGGGATAATATTTGTACATCCACTAATCTTTAAGGCGCCTTGGTGGCAACGTGGCAAGATAGCTAGGGCTCTCGCAACAAAATTAGCCATCGCGGCGAGAGTCGACTATTTCAGCAAAGAATACATAGGAGATGAACTCAAAAACGAATTACTCATGAGGGTCAAAGAGATAAAGAAGAAATATCCCAAGCCACCACCAGAGAAGGTAAAGAGGAAAAAGAAACTCCGAAGAAAGAAGCGTAAGAAATGATATTCCATGAGTAACATCATTATTTTCAAATTTCCTACTGTGTTATCTCTCAAGTCCTATACCCTCACTATGTATTATTCCTGGCTTTCCATGTTCTCCGTCAATCCTGAATTTTGCACCGACTATCCTTTCTGCGATATAGATGGCTGATATGGTGTGCATGCTGATGAGGGAGCTTTTGATTTTTGATATGCCATCAGCGAGTGCCATAAATATTATTAGCTGATCTGTATGATGAACATCTACTGCTCCTCCCAGACTGATTTGTTCATAGAGTCCTCGTGCTGCTTCTTCTCCAACTTTCTCCGCAGGCTTTCCCCTTTCACCGAGGGCATCTCCCTCTAGGATAGCATTAGTGGTTGTCTCAGCCCATAGAACTATGCCTGATCCCGGGCCTAGGTGAGGATCTTTTTCCCGTTCATAGTATTCTGTTTCTATCTCAACGCTGAAACCTTTTGCCTCTAGAAATTTTTTCGCAGATTCGGCTTGTCTCTTCGCAACATGTGCTGGTAGTTTAACGCAGTGACTTATACCGCATATCCTTAGTATCTTACCTTGATCCATAAGTAGTATTGGTTTTAGTTTGGATATTGGCTCTATGTGTACTCTAACGATTCCTCCACCGCGGGGATAGTGTCCTCTCCTTATAACATCAATCTCTATATCTGCTCCAAGTCGTCTCAGCGCTGGGATTAATACGAAACGGATAGCATCTATAGGTGGGCTCCACTTAACATCAGTCCCTCCCCTTATCTCGATATCTGTCTCCCTATCAGCGAAGAGTAATGCTGGGATTAGTCCCTGAAGAACAAGGCTTATTGATCCTGC
This sequence comes from uncultured Nitrososphaerota archaeon, assembly GCA_964628995.1. Taxonomy (GTDB): domain Archaea; phylum Asgardarchaeota; class Njordarchaeia; order Njordarchaeales; family Panguiarchaeaceae; genus Panguiarchaeum. The sequence goes on from CAZVPA010000052.1 coordinate 10,879, forward strand.
GGTTCCAACATCAAACCTGTATTTTCCGCCTCTAATTCTTTGCGGCTTAAATATTACCTCTCTGGAGCCGATGGATGCTCCCTCTACCCGCGCATTAGTAATTTCAGCAAGCGCCCTAAGGACTGTTAGGTGTTGGGGGCGGAGCCCAGGATTGCTCCTCTTGGCGCGTATGTTATATATCCTAACTGGCCTCCTTACCACAGCCGAATATGCCAAAGAATTTCGATATATCTGTCCTCCTCCTTCTCCATATGATCCATCAATATTCACAATCTCCTGCATCAGAATCACCATACTTGGCCCCTATAATTGTTCCCTAATAATCACATTTTTTGTAGGTTATTTGAGGTGGTTTGGATGAAGGTTCTTGTAACGGATCCTGTCGACGAGATCCTCATAAATATTTTGAGGGAGAAGGGTTATGATGTTTCGTATATGCCAAGCATATCGCATAGTGAGCTTCTAGATGTGGTTCAGAATGTCAATATATTGGTTGTTAGGTCACGTACCAAAGTGATGAGGGATGTCATCGATAAGGCTAAAAGTCTTAAGCTAATAGCAAGGGTTGGTGTTGGTCTAGACAATATTGATGTTGAGTATGCGAGGAGTAGGGGTATTGAGGTGATAAATGCTGGGGCGGCAACGGCGCAGTCAGTCGCAGAACTCACGATAGGGCTAATGATAGGCCTGTTGAGGAAGATCTATTTCGGGTATGAGAGACTGAGAAAAGGTGAGTGGGTAAAGAGGAAGATCCGTGGACTTGAACTCCATGAAAAAACCCTTGGCATAATTGGTGTGGGGAACATAGGGTCTAGAGTTGGAAAAATAGCGTATTATGGCTTCGGGATGAGGGTTTTGGGGTATAGGCGAAGGCTTAACTTAGTGGAAAAACCGATCGTCCCCACCGACCTAAACACATTGCTGAGAGAGTCGGATATAATATCGGTACATCTTCCTCTAACACCACAAACAAGGAAATTTATCGATAGGGAAAAGCTCGACATGATGAAGAATGGTGTCTTTATTATAAATACGTCAAGAATGGAAATACTGGACATTGATGCGATACTAGATGGGTTAAGGAACGGTAAAATTGGGGGTTTTGCTGCTGATACGAACCTGAAACCAGAACATCCAAAAGTAAGTGAATTATTATCACATCCAAACGTACTATTAACGCCACATATCGGAGCACAAACAATAGAGGCGCAGAGACGTGCCGCAGAATTTATCGCACAGAGTATCATAGAGAGATTGCCTCCCTAAGGATGGTTTATTTATTTTTCTAAATTTGTTTCTTTCTCTGGGTGTTATGGATGCGCAAGTTTTTCCGTGGTAAGCGTCTCCCATGGATATTTAAGTATGGATTACGTCTCCATAGACCCCAATACAGAATCACTGTCCCAGATCTCGGCCTAGAAAAGGAGGAGAACAGGAGAATAGTTTTTTGGGTCATCATCACACTATTAGGAGTGTTTTTCGGGGGTATATTCATAATACTCTACGAGTTTACTCCTCCCATGATAGAGGTTGGTGGTGCAGCAACAGTAATATATCCTGGTTTCTCTAGAGAGACTACAACCGAATTTATCTTAGCTATGCTTGTTTTTTTGTCTGCGGCTGCAGGCACATATCTTATGCGCACAGCACCTAGGAGGGAGGAAGAGGCTTGGAGGACACATATGTTCTCTGGCATGGTATTATTCATGCTCGCAACATTATTAATATCGGTCATATTTGCCTACAAGGCTGGCCTCCTCAGATTTGGCCGCTGATTTTTTGGTGCTTTTTTTGAAAATAGTCCATTTTCCCGATAGATATTGTGCCCCCCACGTAATTAATATCGAGATTGTAGAGTTAGATAAACTCTTTCTACATGAGGAGACCGTGCCTAAGTATATTACCAGATTGAAGAAATCAATACTGCGCAATAAGGTTCTTTCGAACCCGATAATTATTGATAAAAACTCATATGTAGTGCTTGATGGAACACATCGTGTTCAGTGTTTTAGGGAACTGGGGTACAATTATATAGTAGCGGCTCTCGTAGATTATAGTGACCCGAGGGTATTACTCAAAAACTGGTATAGGGTTATTAGGGGGAGAGTCAACGAGATCATAAGGATAGCAATATGGAGTGGCTTCTCCAGAACAGATATAGACCCCAACAACCTATATGCTGAGGCTAGGGACAAGATAATACTATTAATTGATGGCGAGACTTTCGCATATAGTCGTGGGGAGAATATATATGGACTCTACCAAAAGTTGAGAGAATTTGAGCAAATGCTCGGAGCGCACCAAGTTGATATCGAGTATGTACATGAGGAGGAGGCGCTAAAAACATACGAGGAAGGAGGCATCATTGTTGTTACACCATCAATAACAAAGGAGGATATAATATACTATGCTACTAGGGGGCTGGTATTTCCACCTAAAACCACCCGCCACATATTTCCTATTCGTCCAATGCTTATTGACTTTCCCGTAGACCTTTTAGTGGGGGACTATGACTTGCCAGTAATTAACAGGATACTTGCCGAATATCTGCGTCCTAAGCAGAGAGTGAAAATTCATGGGAAAACAACAATAGATAGATTCTACGAGGAGGACTACCTCATATTCTTCATATGATGCTGGAGGGACGCAAATGCATGCGTTATGTATATTGTTTCTAGAGGAGGGGGTTATGGATCTTGATAGAATAGCAAGGAGTCTCATAACCATTCTCAAGGATAGCAGAATTGTGGTGAATGTATGGAGGAAACTCCCTTATATGGCCAGCATAGTATTTCTTCTTTACTGTAGCGAAAATGATGTGGGTCTGCTCAGGGAGGTAGTGGAGCGTAGTATATCAGACCTAGGTATTTCCCTACGAAAGTTAGTCATCCGTAAAGTAACCAGAGGTATTTATGAGGAGGAGAAGATAAGTTCTCTCCATCTATACTTTCTACTGGCTAAGAAAATGTACCTGATGTCTGACGTTCTTAAAAAAATGCCAGAATTGATCCCGAAACTACTAGATAATACTCCAATTGGAGTGGTAAAGGAGGCAAAAATAGTCCGCTTGGTCCGCGCAGACGATGCTATTTTCTTAAGCAAAAATGGTTCTGTACTTGATCCGCTTGTCTGGGCTATATTGAGAGAATGGAAAAACTTAGAGAGATCCTTCCTCAATATTGGTTTCCCAGAAAGTAGTATATTGCTTGGAAGCTATTTCTTTGGTGGGGAGGCCCCCCTAGATTTTCTTGTGGAGGAGATATCAAACAACATGGGTATAGGTGTGGATAATGTAGTGAAGGGTCTCCACATGCTTGAACAACTGGGCATGCTAAACATTACTGGGGGTATCGTTACACTAAATAATCATGGGGAAAAACATGCTAGAGAATTCCTGAAAATTCTGGATCGTATCCTCCTTGAGGCATATATTCTTGCGTTGAAATACGTGAAAAGTGAGCATGGTAAATTGTGGTTATTTCTAAAGAATCAGGAGATATATGTGCTTCATGAGAATGGGGCCGTGGAGAAAATCACAGCATCAACTCTGCTTCTGAGAGCAAGGGGTATAGCGTCTAGTAGTATGGTTCTAGCAGCATGTCTACTAATACTGGCACTACTACAAGTGAACCAAAGAGTGATACACGAAAAATTGCTGAGACACATAATCATGAAGATAGAGAAATTGACTGAAGACATCGTTCATAGATCCTAGATACCGTCGATATTTTGTTTTTTCTCAAAAACATCCTTTTTAAAATACTTTTTTCTGGAAATGATGAATTGGGTGGTAAATAAATAGGACTAAATGTGTTCTTGTCGACTATACTGGGGTGCGTTATAAATGGCTGAGATCTCAATGGAGAGGAAAAATCAAGACCCCAACAAAACGCCAGTTGATGAAGAATCATCCATAGATGTGGATATTGGTGTGGATCTGGAAGAGTTGACAATGTTCTCGGAGGAGACGAAAAAAGCCTTAGAGAGTGGACCAGAAACACTAATAGATCTTCCGCACGACAAGATAATGGAAGAACTAAGACAAAAACAAAAACTGATTGAGGAGGCGTTCGAGAAAATAATATCCGTAAGGAACGAGCTTAGCTCCAAACTCAAGGAAGAACGGGCACACCGTGACGAATAT
>CAZVPA010000053.1:0-14971 GCA_964628995.1 uncultured Nitrososphaerota archaeon
CCTGTCCGCGGATTTGTGTGGTAGGCTCCATATTGTGTAGAATATCCCCCAGCCCCAGTTTTTGTCTGCCGATACTGTGTCAGTAAGTACCATGAATGTCCCACATCTTGGTTTAGGCACATGCACCTTGGCACTATGACTCCGTTCCTTTGTATGGTGTGTTTCTTCACGTTTTTTGAGCCGCAGTATGGGCAGTATACTCCATTCGCCCACCTTATCTCTTCTAGGTATTCCAGGCATTTTTCGTCCTTTGGAATGAACAGTTCTGCTCCGTCTGCTGGGCCTGTTGTTGGTGGTTCTAGCATCTGTGTTATCAATTTGCTCACGTATTACATCAATTGTATGTATTAAAATTGTTTTATGAGTCTGTTTTTGGTCGTATATATGCAAGCAACAATCATCGCCAGAAGAGGGATGCTGATATTATCTTTGGGTGTTAAGTATTGCTTTTCTCTTCGAAGCGTAGGAAGGATATTATGTATAAGCCAAAAATATCGGATAGGAAACTCGAAGAGTTAGTAAACTTTGCTAGTGGTTGGGAGCCGAGGGAATACCCAGAGCTCAGCAAAAATATAAGGACACTGAAGAGTGTCGAGAAGGCCTTACTGCCGCACATAAGGGATGTGGACTATTTTGTGAATTGGATTGGAAGAAAAAAGCCGAAGAGATACTCGAGAAAGAGCATTATTGTTGATGAGTACCTGATCTATGTCCCCTATCATTATAGTATTGATGATTGTGGGATATATTTTAGGGTAGGGGAATTATGGAGGGATTTCCAAGTATTTGCTGGATTTGTCTATAATGCTCTTGAGAACTCCCGTATCCTGTGGATACTGGCGGATGAGTCGGATGTCCAAGCATTAAAGCTGAGGAGGCTATATAAGGCCCCAGCATCCCTCATCTGCTCCCTATTTATTGAGTACATAGTTTTTCACTACGCACATGGTGTCGCACACCATGTCTTTGAGGATCTGGCATATGTTCTGGAGGCAATGGGTAGAGGAAAATACTCACTAATAATGGCTAGGGATGAGGAAGAGTACTGTAGGTATGTTGCCTTTACAACACTAGAAAAGTACATGCCGGGAGTCCTCGCACGAAGCAGAAAGGCTGAGAGGCTCATAAGCATATTCTACCCGATGATACCTGAGTTTGAGTGGAGGCGGGTGGAGAGCATGAATTTCGCAACAACAAAACTACTCTACGTATACTATGGAACATATAAGTCCGATGGGATACAGCCAAAGATATCTGGAAGGATAAATGAGGGGATAAATCTGATGTTTAAGCTCCTATGGAAGAATCATTACACTTTCGAGGAGGACGCTATAGAACTCAAAACGAAACCCTTGGTCCAGAGGATTTATCTGACCAGACTTTGAGCTCCCTATCTTAGGTTTTTTCTACTCGCTTGGTTAGTCTTTCTTATGTGTGAGTGTCTACTTTAATATGAACTAAAATTTAGTTTCTCAATGATGGGTTCGGTAGGGTATGGTATCAAGGATGAGGATGCTGATTTGGCATTGTGCGAGGTTTGAGTATCAGCCAACAGAGAAAGCGCTGAAGAATGTTGAGGATATCGAAAAAAAGAGGATGGTGTTTGAGAACGTTCTTGTTGTTCTCGCAACAGTGGAGCAGGAGGATACGGAGGATATCGTGGATGTTGTTAGGGATGAGCTTGTCGGTATGATGAGGGAGGTAAATGCTGAGAGGATACTATTATATCCATACGCTCATCTGTCCCCTGACCTAGCACCACCAGAGAGGGCCAAGAAAATACTCGACATGATTTTGAGGGGCATCCGAGAACTTGGTGTTGAAGTACATGCGGCCCCGTTTGGCTACTATAAAGAGTTTGTTGCTTGGGTGAAGGGACACCCCCTCGCTGAGAGATCGAGGGTTATCACCAAGGATGAAGTAATGGTGGTTAGGAGGAAAGGAGAGAAGAAGTATGTGATTGTTACCCCCGATGGCAGGGAGCTTGAGCCCTCGAGGAAAATTTTGAAGAGGTTCCATAGGGAATTCAGAATATTGGTGAGGAAGGAGGCTCTTGGGGAGGCACTAGCTGAGAAGGAGCACAAGATGTTGGAGTTTTTGAAGAGGTTTGGTTTTGAATGGGAGAATAGGTCCGATTTTGGACACGAGAGACTTAATCCATATGCCGCGATAATTTTTGATCTTGCAGTAGATTATTCTAGGAAGGTCATAAGGGAGCTTGGGATACCCATATATGAAGTGAAGGGTACAGCCTTTTTTAATTTGAGTGATGATGCTGTCAAGGAGCATGCTGATCTATATGGGGATAGGCTCTACAAGATAAGGACTGATAGGGGATCCTTCGTGCTGAGATATGCCGCCTGCCATCAACAGTTTTCAATGTTGGGTGACTGGTATATATCATATAGGAACATGCCTTTTGGGATATTTGAGGTTGCGGATTCATATAGATATGAAAAAAGCGGGGAGGTCGAGTTGGTGTTTAGGCTGAGGAGGTTCTGGATGCCAGATCTCCACATAATTGTTAGGGATGAGGAGGAAGCCAAAAAAATGTTGCTGAATGTACATGACAAAATAATGGATGAATCCAAGAAGTTCGGCCAAGAGTATGAGCTATTGGTGAATGTTGTCTCCCCCGAGCAATACGAGAGGTATAGGGATTTCATAGTTGAGATAGCTAGGAGGATTAATAAACCGGTTCTGGTGGCGATATATCCCCCATTGGGTCTATCATACTACTGGACAATAAACATAGAGTACCACATAATAGATTACTTGGATAGGCCAAGAGAAATAGGGACCGTCCAGATAGATATCGGGAACGCTAAAAGGTTCAATATAACATATGTGGATGCGGATGGAGAAAAGAAATATCCAGTTATACTCCACACGGCAATAATAGGGACGATAGAGAGGTTCATATATATGCTCTTTGACTCAGCAATGAAAAGAATGGGGGATGGCGGAAAACCAATGCTACCATACTGGATATCCCCAATACAGGTAAGGATAATCCCAGTAAGCGAAGTTGCTATGGATTATGCACGTGAGATAATGGAGAAATTGAGGAAGGCGAGGGTGAGGGTGGATATCGATGACACAAACAGGACCCTATCCAGAAAAATACTTGATGCCGAACGTGAATGGATCCCATACATTGTGGTAATTGGGGAGAGAGAACTTAGGGAGAGGACAGTAACGGTCAGGAGTAGGAAAGATGGAAAACAGGAGACGATGAGTATCGACGAATTCTTGGAGATCCTGAAGAACGAGCAGAATGATTTCCCTTGGAGGGAACCATATACACCTCAATACATGAGCGTGAGGATCAAATATCCATAGGGGTTATTTTTGAGCGAACTAGGAGATCTCGATACCCTATTATCAAATATTGAGGACATGATAGCAAGATTTGGGAAGAGGGCAGTATGTGAGAAAATACTCGAGGATGCAGAGTTCTTAGATCCGTACGACAAGAGGATGGACATAGTATTTGAAGTGCTAAACAAGCACTGTGGAAGGACGTATATGGTCAAACTAAAACAAGCCCTAAAATCTCGACTCATAGCGAGGAAGAGCCCAGTTTCGCCAGAGATAATCGGTATACTCGGGACACATGCTGCCCGACTAATACACGAGGTATTCAATGAGATAACATCACCAATGGAGCTGAATAGGATAATTAGTGAAGCACTAAGAGGGTATGGCATCGAATTTACGTATGAGGAACATCCCTTACCGGGGTTCGTGGAGATGTATAGGAAAGCTATAGAGGTCGCAAACAAATATGCATTATTATTGGAGAAGATGGGTGCATTCGACATAGTATTCTTTGCTAGGGAATATGCGAGGGGGTTTGAGGTAAAGGGAGCCAGACTCTCCACAGAGAAAGCCATTATTGCGTCAACACCATTATTCCTCTCAATAGGCACGAACAGGACGGTTTTGGAGAGGGTCGTAGAGAGCATAGGGGAGAACTTTAATGCTGTGGTTGGCTTCTCAATAGCTGCAGGATATACCCTAATAAGGTATGTTAGTAGGGAAGTAAAGTACTATCCATGGGCATCCCTCCTAAGCCTACTGGGGTTCGGAGAAAGGGAAGCAATAAGTCTGTACCAGAAGGCCAGGAGTGGCGATTTTGGCTTGATAATAGATCTACTGTCCAGAATAATAGGAACATACTATCATGGGAGCATAGGGGGCCTCATCGAAGCGGCGAACAGATGGCATATTAGGCTAGAGTATATAGAAAAACTTCTCTTCTCAGCATCCTACGCGATGAGTGGAATTGGCCACCTCATGGAGCTCATAGATCTGGCGTCAGGCATCGCTACTAAGGGTCTACGGGAAAAAGGGGTTGAGAACTTCATATTTGAGCTCTTAAATAAGATTTCCCTCGAGGTCAGACCAGCAGTGCTTAGGAGGTTCTTGGAGATGGAGAAAACAAGAAGAAAAATTATAGGTATTATCGAAAATGTCCCCTCCGCACTGGTTCTATATGCTGTGAATCGCCTAGTAAGGGGTTTCCTACCATTAGACATCGCTAAAAAGATCGCAGAAGAACAAGATCTCCATGCGGATATATGGATACTTAACAGACATGTACCAAACTGGAGGGATATTTTAGACATAAAAACAAAGCTCTACTTGGGGGTAATTGATAATGCGTAATGCTGAGGAATTAAGAAGAAAGATATGGTTAGCGATGGATATACTGAAACGAGAAAAACTATATCTACACTCCAAGAAAATACCGATAGATACCCCCAATGGTGCCTATGAATTCCCAGTAGTAGTGGGTTTCTCGGTATTGAATGCGATTGTTGGTAATGGATCAATGCTACTCTATGGGGGATATGGATATGGAAAAACAACACTCCTGAAGTACCTAGGGAGGATACTGACGGGGGCATCCATAGAGGAAATAGAGGCCAGCATGTTGAGGTCCAACCCACAACTAACAGAGGAGAAAATAGTTGCGAGACTACATCTCGGAAAACTAATAGGTAGTGGCGAGGAAGTGGTGATATGGAGGAAGTTTGTTAAGTCATTCTGGAAGATTGTTGACGAAATAAATAGGCTTTCTCCAGCAGCCCAAGACGCGATACTCAGCCTACTTGGGGAAGGGATAGCAAAATATTTTGACGAGACGTACCACATACCAAGGTATGTATTATACGCAACAATAAACCCTAGAGATGTAGGTACATTCCCCCTTGGAATGCCCTTACTCGACAGATTTGGGATAGCCGTAATAGTTGAGGCCCCGGCCCTCGAGGACATTGAGGAAATAATGGATGCTCCAGACGACAAGTTGGTAAGGAGAATAATACCCGATGTTATGACCGTTGAGGAATTGGTTGATGTTTGGGGATATGTATGGATGACCCCTCTGAGTGATGATGCTAGATTATTCATAAGCACATTGGTAAAGGAGTTATCCATATGTGATAGAGTGAATAAGGAGACTGGTATTTTCCTGACGATGGGTTCTAAAATATGCTCGGGATGTCATTTTGAACCACTAGATACAGTGTGTAAGATTGTGTATACGCCCCTAAGTGTTAGGGCTCAAAGGGATCTGGTCCGCTATTCGAAAGCGCTTGCGTGGTTGCTTGGTCTGAATGAGGTACCACTCAGCGTGGTGGTAAGCATAGCTCCCTATGTCTTATGGCATAGGCTTAGGTTTGCGGATAAGTATCTGGAGAGAAAATTCTATGATAGGTTCAAACTCGCCAGGGAAATTGTCAATATTGTCCTCAGAAACTATCTTCAGAGGGCTCCCCTGATGAGTGCATACTATGATCTAAGGAGAGGAATTGTGGATACGAATATGATAATATCCATAAAGAATACAGCCAACAGTGACCTAATCATAAAGCATGAAGTCATACCAAAGATAGATATGCTACTTGAGGATAAGTATATAATGCTTGCCGGTAGATTAATGAGCGCTATTAGGGATAGAGACGAGGATAGGGCCAGAGCAATCCTTAATAAAGCTAGGGAGGAATTATCCAAGGATCAATACGGAATCCTAAGAACGATGTATTGCTCCGAGCTAAGGAAATATGGGAGGACAGTCTGTGTTCCATTGAGTGTATGGAGAAGCAAGAGGGAGGAGATAGGGGAGATCCTCCAAGAACCGAAGGTTTGGGAGGTGGGGGAGATCAAGGGGTCTCCAAAGGTACTGAGAATTGATCGAGGGATAGAATTTGTCGAGATATACATGTTTGGTGTATCGGATAACTCTCCAGTTTTCATAACAATATATTCCCTCACCAACAAGCTATATAAGAGGATTGCTATGACATTAGGGATCGATGTTGATAATACTTACAAAGAGAAAGCTTGACGCAATAATGAGGAGGGCTAGGGAAAGAGCCCAAGAATACTTTAGTGGTGTTGCTTTTCCTAGGGTTGATGTGAAATTTTCCATTAGATCGATACTCTCAATAGGTATTGACCGGGAACATGGAGTATTGGTATTGAGAGTTGGCCGAGTAATCCCGCTTAGTAGCATGGAACTCGAGGTACTCCTGACATACTATTTCCTCAAGCTACTATCATATCAGCATGTGTGCCCATATGATATTGGAAGGGCATCAAGCATTATTAGGGAAGCAATAGGTACTGCTGGGTATGCACTAGGATTTATGGTCTCCAACATGCTTATTGAGATGCTGAATGACTCATATATAGTCCACATGGATGCCGATCTCGCGAGGAAGGCCTATGAAATACTAAAGAAATTGGTTAGAGGGAAGAAGGAACGAGTTGTAGAGATACAGCTCTCAGTTCTAAATATGATATATGGGGAGAAAATATTTGAGACAAGCAGGGAGGCCGAAGAGATAGCGGGCAGAATATATAGCTCAATCTTTAGGAGGAACATAAACAATCCCGAGGTCTGGCCCAAGCTAGCCAGAATAATGGCAGAAATATTGAAGCAGGCTATAGAGGATGAAGAAATAACCAAGGCCGCAAGAAAAATCAGTAGTATTTTAGGCTATGATCCAAGCAAGATATCTCTCCCCATGATCTCTATCCAGACTTCGCGTGGAGGAATCACGTCGATAGAGGCGTTCAGGGTAATGTATGGGGTATCAGAGAGAGATATTACTGTATCGGCGCCACTTCTTATGGGTACTGTAGCCTTGAAACCAAAGGAGATATTGAGACTCTGGTATAGAGAACGTGCGAGGGAGATAGTTAGGGTATACATAGGTGAGGAAGTACGCTTTGTTAGGCACGATATAGAATATCCAGATATATGGTGTCTTGGGGACGAGGTAGAGAAGCTTGACATAAACTTATCAGTGAATATCTCTCCCATCATGATTCCTGGGTACACAACAAAGAAGTGGAATATGGCGAAGAGCGCCCCCCAGAGGGTCATTAGGATTGCTCCAGATGTAATGATAGTGATTGATTCATCGGGATCTATGGGTAAGTTGCATGGTTATGAATCCCCAAAGGTCTCCAGAAAAATGAAGGAACTTATGAGGAGGCTTGGGATATCCTATGTGATTGGATCGAAATTTGACCTTGCATTATTAGCGGCTTTTGGTATTCTTGAGTATGCGTTAAATATGGGGTGTGATGTAGCGGTAGTGAATTTCTCGGACTACCCTATATTTGTGGGTTTCTCGATGAATAGGCTCTTGCTCGAAGACACTCTGATGATACACCAGAACGGTGGCACATATTTCCCAGTAAAAACAATAGGGAGGATGCTTGAAGGTAGGAGGAATGTATTAGTGATAATTATCAGTGATGCGGCGATATGGAATCAGCGGGCAGCATCAATTTTCCTAGAAAAACTGGCCAAGAAACATACGGTATATTTTCTACATATAGAACTACCAGCAAAGTATCATGTCCTAGAAAAATTAAGAGGGGCAGGGGGGTACATAATAAATGTACCTGACCCCCATAGGCTACCCGAGATTGTTTTGTCGCTTACCAAAAGACACGTTGGATGGGTATACGAGCTGGAATAGTGCTATTTCGCCATTTTTGTGAAGGTTTCTGCTAGATCCTCAAAACCAAGTTCCCTGAGCTCCTTTACCGTTTTCTCCCTAATCATCTCGCGTACTTTTTCATTCCTAGCATTGGATATTGTATAGGCAACCATGAGTAGTACCTTCTCGAGGACGGAGGGGCTCTTCAGGGCCACACTCAGATATATTGCTAGGGCAAGGATATTCAGCATTTCTCCTATCTCCTCGATATAGTCCTCTAGCACGGAGAGGTTCTTGATAGATAGTGCACACGCCGATGTTAGTTGTGGTATTATATTTAGTACATCACTAGTCACATCTATCTCCCTGTTTTCTTCCATTATGACGGCTTTTCCATCCTCAGTTACCTTTACACCCATTATGCCTATTAGGAGTATTAGGGCATATTCCTTGTGTATGAGCCCAGATAGTACAATCAGGGAGTCCTTATTTTTCTTCTCTAGTAGGAACGGGTTTGGTATGAGATTGTTTTTTGCTTTTTCCTCAAACTCGGAGAAATCCTCGTCTGGGAACTTAGACCTAACCTCAGCTAATATTTGAGGCATGCGCCTAGATATTACCTCATCCTCAATCCATTCTTTTTCCTGAGACTCCAACATTCGCACCTAATTTCATGTTTTATCCTAATACCTAAATACTATTTAAAAGGAAGAATGTTCTCGATGGGAGAATAATAAATGTTGCTAGATTTTTGCTTTGTGTTGGAATTGGCTCTGGTATATTCTCCGTACCTTATCTATGGTGTCCGCGTCTTGTGGGCTTTTATCATATCTTATTCTGGAAATTCTAGCGAATCTCAGAGCGTATCCTGATCCATATTTTGGTGATTTTTGGATCTCATCAAAGATCACCTCGACAACGATTTCTGGTCTAACAAATAGTGTTCTTCCTTTTTCATATATCTTAGCCTTGAGTAGTTCTCTTGTTATTTCTTCGAATTCTCTATCTGTGAGGCCTTTGAAGGTTTTGCCAATTATTGCCCACTCGGATTTTTCAGGATCCCAGACCGCTAAGTAGTAGTCGCTTAGCCATTTTTTTCTTCTACCATAGCCCCACTCGGCGGCAACAATAACACAGTCTAGTGGCTCCAAGGTTCTCTTTATTTTTAGCCATTTTTTCCCTCTTGTCCCAGGGGAGTAGTCAGAGTCAGGTTTTTTAGCTACTAGCCCCTCATGTCCTCCCTCTATGGCTCTTCTGAAGAAATCTTCGGCCTCATCAACACTGTTGGTCACTATCTGGGGGACTAGTTTTATCCCATTGGATATATCCTCAAGTATTTTTCGTCTCTCGATATAGGGCTTGTCTATAAGCATTTCTCCATCCAAGTATAGTATGTCGAATAGATATATCTCGACAGGGAATTTCCTCATATACCTCTTGAAGTCTTCGATTCTCCTCACTCTCCTCATAAGGAACTGGAATGGTATTGGTTTCCCATCCTTTACCCCTATGATCTCTCCTTCAACAACTACTTCTTTGGCCTGGATTTTCTCACGGATTAGGCTCACTATCTCTGGGAAGCTTTCAGTCACATCCTTAAGTCTTCTACTATAGATTCTGATATCATCCCCCCTCTTATGTATCTGTGCCCTTAATCCATCAAGCTTAAACTCGAATGCTGTTTTCCAGCCATGCTCCCTAAGGGCGTCCCGTATATTTTCAGCCTTTTGTGCTAACATTGGTTTTATGGGTCTAAACAGTCTTATCTTGATATTCTTTATCGCTCTATAGCCAGAAAAAATCGCTATTTCTGCGGTTTCGCCGAGGTCTCCTAAGAGCATGTGGGCTCTGGATACATACTCCAGTGGTATCCCGGACGCCTTAGAAATAGCCTCCTCCATAATACCGACGTTGACCCCATGTCTCATGTCTCCAAATATTATCCGCATCAAAATTTTTAGTTCGACTGGAGAAAGCCTACTCATAAGTGTGAAGAGTAGTTTCTCTTTCCTAGACCTAGAATCCTCCCCCTTAATCTCAGAAATCCTGTGGAGTGTCTCATAGACATCCAGTATTGTTAGCTCTCGTTCCAAAGAGAGTAGGGTAAGCTGTCTTGCCGTTTTTTTCCCCTCAGTCAGAATCTTTAGTGCGTCTCCAACATCCCCAGTCTTCTTTAGGGCCCTAACCATGTCGCTCTTCCCTATACCAAATAGGCTCGATACCACGTGGCTTATTGTCCCCCACGAAACATCAAGACTCCTCTGCGTCCACTCTGGAAATACCTTTCCAACCATAAGCAGGACGAATGGCTTGACATATTTTCTATCTAGCTTTCTCAGATGCTCCGCGAGAACCATTATTTTTTTGGTCCTCTCACTAAATTTTTCTAGGTACTCGCATAACTCGGCGAACTCCTTGAACAGCATTGTGATCACTATACTAAAGAGGGGGTATATCTAACAAAATCAAAGAGGTTTAGGTTGAATTTCTCATATAGGAGCCTATAGAAGAGTGGGAGTGGGAAACCAACAACGTTCCAGAAATCCCCATCGATTCTCTCAACAAAGAATGCGCCAAGTCCCTGTATGGCGTACCCACCAGCCTTATCGAACGGCTCCCCACTTCGCAGATACCACTCTATCTCCTCGTCCCTTAGTGACCGAAACCAAACCCTAGTTTCAGAATAATCGACGACCTCCTTCATGTTTCTAGAATCTATCAGAGCCAACCCCGTAATAACGGTATGGTTGCGCCCAGACAACAACTTCAAGAATTTTCTGGCTTCATTAACATCCTTGGGTTTACCTAGGACATCATCATTTACCACAACTACTGTATCGGCGGCAATAATGATTTCCTCATGAAATAATCCCGCAATGGATCTTGCTTTCTCCAAAGCAGTTAGGCAAGCTTTTTCCGATGGACTGGAAGCATTTATCTCTATTTCATATCGAGGGGGAAAGACCCTAAAGGGGATACCCAGTTTCCTTAAAATATTTATTCTCCTAGGCGATGAGGATGCCAAGACGAACATACGATACCCCAATCAATATATAGAGAAGTATCGCCAAAAAATAACAAGGAAAACAATGTGTTGAGAATTTGTTCAGCCTCCGTGGGACTACCCCGGAGGCCTCATCAGTTCATTGTTTTTTGTTCAGCCTCCGTGGGACTACCCCGGAGGCCTCATCAATAATAATGGTTTATTTTCCATTTAAAAGTCTTTCCTATTCGGATTAGACATGTGATCTATATGATTGTCTATATTGATGAGAGCTCTAGGGACGGTACTATCTCGCTGGGTTTTTATTTATCGAAAGGGTTTGATAGGAATCTAAGAGACTACATAGCTCAGGTCTATAGTAAGATTTGGAGGATGTATGGGATTGGTCCATATGGTGGAGAACTAAAGTTTCATAGATTTGTATACGAACTAGGAAGGAGGGGGATAATGCTTGACGGGCGTATGTTTCTTGAGATTCTAAGGAATGTGGCCAACTACATTGGGGATCTGGGTTTCATTATTGGTGTAGCAATAAAGGACATATATAGTGTAGAGATACTCGACCCAAGTCTGTACCAATTTCTCATGAGGCTTAGGGTTAGAAGAATGTGTGTTAGGAAGTTTCTCCTTATCTGGACAACAATAAGAATGTTCAGGATACGTAGGATAGTTTTCGATGGTGGGTTCCAGATATCGGTAGAGTGTCTCAAGCGCATCCTTAATGCATTGGGATTATCCATGGATTTCCTATTCAGGAGTAGTGCTGATACCCCAGGATTAGAAATTGCTGACTTTGCCGCTGGTATTGCCAGGTATTTAGATGAGGTTCATAATGTCTCTCTTCTATGGATCGGGAATTGTAGGATTCTAAACATCCAGCCAAGAATAGTGAAAAAGTATAATAGCCAGTAGTTATGTGATCAGTGTGTTGCCCTGTTGGTATAAAAATAAAGACTATCTCTCTCGGATTTCTGCCCTCCATCATGGTAGTGGGGGGAAAAAAGTAAGGGGTGTTCTCATACGGGAAATAAGGGCCAAGTCTGTCATGAGTAAAAGTGATATATATGGTGTTGACTATGCTTTGAATCCGTATTTTGGTTGTGCTCATGGTTGTGTCTATTGCTATGCTAGATTCACATTTATCCTGCGGGATATGGATCCGGATCTCTGGGGTAGAGTTGTTTTCCCGAAGATAAATACGCCAGGTCTATTGTTGAGGGAGGTCAGATCGAAAAGGAGGGGTAGGGTTTTGGTCTCAAGTGTTACTGATCCCTACCAATACATAGAGGAGGAATATGGGCTTACTAGGAGGTCTCTAGAAATACTAGCTAAGAATAACTGGCCAGTAATAATCCTGACGAAGAGTGATCTTGTTCTTAGGGATTTGGACATCCTCAGAAGGTTCCCATATATTGAGGTTGGCTTGACAGTCACCATAGTTGAGGATGAATATCGTGAGGTATTTGAGCCTAGGGCACCATCATATTCGAGGAGAATAAATGCGCTTAGATCACTCATAAAGAAGCTAGGAAGGGATAGAGTATATGCATTCTTTGGGCCTCTGATCCCGATAATCGGGGAGAAGAACATCGAGAACATAATGTCTGATCTCCACGATATCGGTGTTGGGAGAATAATTTTTGACAAGCTAAACATAAAGTCTAGAAACTGGGAAACAATAAATAGGGCGCTGGATCAGATAGGTGTGGATAAGCGGGTCTTCTGGGTCAAGACAAAGAGCATGTCGTTCTGGGGCCACATAAAGAGAAGAATAGAGAGGCTAGCCGCGAAATATCACATCCCTATTGACTTCTGTTACTGATATCCCTATGGATTCCACACAGGTATGCGTATGAGCAATAGTCACATGCCCAGGCCTCCTCTGGCTCGGCAGGCGGTACCTTTCCCTCAGCTATTGCTTTTTCCAGTGCCATTTTTCTCGACAACATTTCTTTCTCCACCTCCTCCAATGGCTGATCAAAGAGTATGATGAATGATTTTGTGTTGAGGGATCCCACATTTATATATAGTATGACTGCGAACCTCACCGGAAAACCATTCCTTTCTAGAAGGACTCTATAGTAACTAACCTGTTTAACGTGGTGAGGATAGGGCTTACTTGGTATGGTTCTACTCGTCTTTATTTCTAGAAGTACACCATCCTCATACTCATCTACACGCCCATATATTCCCTTGTACTCAAGTTCTAGTTCTGATTTCTCAAATATTTTTGTCTCATGAAGTTTAACTCCAATCCAGATAGCCAATAGTTCAGGTAGTCTACCTCTTCTTTCCTCACGGAAGATCTTAGAATAATATGCGTGTCGGAGGCATGGGAATGTGAGATCAGTAACATTGATTTTTTCCAATGGTGGCTTGTTTGCCTCTATCTCGTATACAATAGCCCTCAGCAACTTGGTCTTAATGTAGGACTCAACGGCGTTCTGGATATATTCTAATGTCTTTTGTGTATCAATGCCTAGTTCGGATGAGAGTTGTGTAATCGCGATATCTGGACTCGAGACCGATAGTATGTCCTTAAGTTTCTTGAGGATTGCGGTGGTGGAGGACATGGTCTATCCCTCCAGCAACTTCAGAAGTACTTCTGATATATCATATATTTGTATATCTTCTGGACACTCATCGCAAAACTTGGTAGCCAATCTAAAGAGAAAGAGAGCACTTGGACAAGCCACAATAATACTGGTGCTACCCATGTGGATTAGGCCTTTTAGACGCTCCGTAGCGTTTCTGATGGCGAGTAATGGTCGAGTAAGCCATAAGTATTCTCCACAACAAACGGTAAGATCTCCACTTAGGGGGTGTGTGTATATGTCGATACCCCCGATACGATGGAGAACATCGTAGATACTTTTCTTTCCAAGCCATCTATTTATTATACATGACTCTTGGAGCACGAATTTGGCTCTATTCCCTCTAACTTCCAGTTCGTCAACATGGCTGGATATAAACTCTAAGAGATGTATTATCTTGATCTTCACATTATATTTGTTGAATAGAAGCCTAAGGGCCAGATAATCCGACGGGGCATATACTACAACCGAATTTACTTTATCTTCTTGGAGGAACCTAATCAAGGATCTATTTTCTTCATAGAATACATCATCAAGACCATTGACGTAGAGGGACATATCAAGTGACCGATCATAAAAGAAGAAGCCAACATCTGGATTTATCTTATGAAGTAGGTTTCTCGTCCTCGACATTATTTCGTGGAACCCCTCCTTGGCGATGTCATCATTGCTTATCTCTCCCAGGACCTTCCTATAGTACTCCACGGTTGGAAATTCCACACAATCTTCAATCATTCTTTTTAATAGCAAATATTTGAGACCACAGAGGACGGTATCAGCACTGAAAAATAAGCATGTGGCGGCAGGCTTTATCTCCTCAATATATCCGTAATTCTCCAAGCCAAAGCCAAATATGTTCCCATACTTCCTGTAGTTTTCAGTAAAAAACATCAATAGTTCCCTAATTTGCTGATTTGTTATATTCTTCATTGTGGCTCTCCCTCTTGTCCCCATAAAAATATCTAAAGGCCCTTCCCCCGCTGATTGTTGCTAAAAAATATATATAAAGGTGCGGGGGTACGCCTACGGCCGGGCCCAAAGCCAGACTAACCCAGCCCCCACGCTGGGGTACCGGGCTACTCTGGGTAAAAAAGAGAGTCAAGAGGGCATTAGGCCGTCCACTAGGCCCCGCAACTGGCACAATCGCACTCTCACTGGTGTCGCCAACTTCCACAACAATACCTTTGGCTCTAGCACTCCAGTAGGGTCGACTCCAGCCAACCTCAACAAATTCATCGCCGCATTACAGTCCGCATTAATCAGTAGTTCCCCGCCAGTCCAAGGGTTGACCGTGCGGTATAGTCCACGCTTTATACGTTTCCCAGTAAATCTCGGGTTCGCTTCGTTTTTTTGGGCACGCACGATGTCATCATTTAAGCAACATGCTTTGCTCGTATACTTCTCATCCT
>CAZVPA010000054.1:0-14212 GCA_964628995.1 uncultured Nitrososphaerota archaeon
GTGTGCCATTTATCTGTGTGATCATAATGTTCTATCTAATAAAGACACAGATGGTTGTTCCTGTCCCCCCCGCTGAGCTCCACCCTGAGAAGGATGTTGAGGATATAATACTGAACATACTGCGGAATACATATGAGGATTCTGTTCATCCTGAGTATGGGTATATACTGGCGATATTGAAATCGAAAGTTGAGGGGCTTGGACACATAACCCCCGAGAACCCATCAGTATTCTTCAGAGTCATAGTAGAAATGCTGACATATAAGCCAGAAGCGGGGGAAGTGATAGAGGGCCCTGTGGTTAACGCTATAGAAACAGGCGTATATGTAAATATAGGATTCGCGGATGCCTTCATATCAATTAATGCGCTGGGCCGGGAACACTTCAGGTTTGATATCAAGAAGGGTGAACTAAAGGGCACAAGAACAAACATTGTGATAAAGCCAGGAGATTGGATCAGGGGGAAGCTTTTTCCCACGACATCAACAATGATTGTTAAGTCGGTCGCATCACTACCTAAAGTCAGATTTAACATAAGGACACCACTAAAAATGGAGAGAGTTCATGGAGAATTGAGAATAAGGATGTCAAGTAGGGATGCGGGACTAGGCCTTCTCAAAATCCTATATAGAAAAAAACTAGGGCTAGATAAAGACTAGTTTCTCTGTGGTTATGGTCTCCTTATTGTGAGATCTACACATACAAGGTACTTGTATGGGGCTACCTCCTCAACAGTGTGTATGGTCATTTCCTCTATTTCCACGTTATTATTCACTTCGTAGATTCTTTCCTTTACCTCTTCTGATGCCTTCTCAATATATTTTTTGCCCCTTGCGAAGACATATATATGAAGAGTCCCATGTGTTGAAAGCTTGAGTAGTGCGTCCTTTAGGAAGCCTATGGATCCCTCTGGATAGTTCATTATTATCCTATCTGCAGATTTGTCGATTGTATGGATGACCTTATGGGCGTCACCATGCAAGATATTTATTCTTACTCTGTTCAATAATGCGTTTATCTCCATGTATCTGGTGGCATATGGGTTTATGTCTATAGCGTATACCTCGGTATCTCTATGCTTAGCAATTATTATTGCGAATGGTCCGACTCCAGCAAACATATCGATAATAACTTCGCCTCGGGAAACAAGTCTTAATATTCTTGTTCTCTCCGTACTGAGCCTAGGATTAAAGAATACGTTGGATATATCAACAGCGAAGAGACAGTTGCTCTCCCTGTGGACGGTGAATGTATCTCCCCATCCCGCAATCCGTTCCCAGGAAGTAGTTCTTGTGACTCCCGATATTTCTTTTTTCTTAAGAAATACTGCTCGGACACCAAAATTCTTTCTTAGGATTGACCCAACCCTAAACTTTAATGATGGTTCACCTGGGAGTCTATTTATTGTTATTATGTCGCCTATAATATTGATGCTCTTGGGAAGGGGGATACGATGCTCTCTTTCTAATTCTCTAAGGGAAACAGAGCGTGTTCTTCTAGGCAACAATGTTGCGGGAAGTCTAAGAAGTTCCGCCTCAAGATCAAATAATATGCTTCTAATCCGGGACATATCAGTATTGGTGGATAGTGGCAGATATGCTTTAGAAAAACTGAATGCCTCTCGGTATTTCCTATGGAGATATTGTGATAATATCCCCCTTGCTTTCCTATATTTCCTGATGGGGACGCACACAACAGGTATATCCTTTGGCTCTAACATTTTCCTTGTTTCCACCAAATTTTGATCATGCCTAAAATACGAAATCTTTATATCTTTATGTCGGGATGTTTTGGTGTTAGGTTTGTATAGAAAGCTTTTTGGTACATCTGGTATTAGGGGGTTAGTGAATCTCAAAATAACTCCTGAGTTTAGTGCGAAGCTCGGATTGGCTGCGGCTGCATTCTATGGTGAGGGGTCAACACTACTTGTTGGTAGAGATCATAGACCTCACGCACAAATAGTTGAAATGTCATTGATTAGTGGGCTTCTTGCTGGGGGAGTTAATGTCCTAGAAGTGGGGGTGGCTCCGACACCAGCAATTCTATGGTCTATTTCTGAGCTGGATGCGGATGGGGCCATTGTATGTACGGGATCCCATACGCCCTCGGAAATTGTGGGGATTCTTTTCTTTAAGAAGGACACGGCGGAGCTTGATAGATCTGAAGAGGCGACTTTTGAGGAGATATTTTTTGGTGAGAAATATAGGAGAGTTCCTTGGAATGAGGTAGGATTATTCGAATATGTCGATGTGGAGGACATATATATTGAAAAAATATCCGAGATCACTGATCGATCGCTAGATGGAAAGGTCGTGGTTGTTGATCCGGGGAATGGGGCAGCATCTGGAATCCTTAAGGAAATATTGGAAAGAGTAGGCTTGGATGTAGTCGCGATAAATGATGTCCCAGACCCTAGGTTCCCGAGAAGAGATCCGTTTCCAAGACCCTCAAACCTAGAGAAGATGGGGAAGCTTGTCAGGAGTATAGATGCCGAATTCGGTATAGCTACGGATGGGGATGGGGATAGGGCTATATTTGCAGCGGAAAATGGAGAAGTATATTGGGGTGATATCTCTGGTGCGCTGTTCGCTATAGATGCGATAAGGTATAGGAAAGTATCTAGGATCGTTGTCACGATAAACACGAGTAGTATTGTGGAGATCGTTGCGAGGGATCTCGGGGGTGCCGTATACTACTGTGATGTTGGTCCCCCAGCAATAGCGTCGAAAATGAAGGAGGTAGGTGCGAAATTAGGCTTGGAGGAGTCTGGCAAGTATATATGGAGTGACGCTATATATTATGGGGATGCCGCCCTCGCGGCGATCCGTATGCTGGAGTTTCTTGAGAGGGAGGGTAGGTCGATGTCGGAGATCGTGAGGGAATTACCGGTTAGGTACCTAACAAAGGATGCTGTTGATTGTGTTGACGATATTAAAGAAAAAGTTACAGAGGTCGTATTCGAAAAGCTGAAGCAATCGGAGATGGGGACATTCAGGAATGTTGTTTGGATCCATAATGGATTCAAGGTATTCTATGAGGATGACTCATGGCTATTGTTTAGGCCGTCCGGCACAGAACCAAAATATAGGATACATGCAGAGGCAGATACCTATGAGAAATCGGAGAAGATGCTCGCGTTCGGTAGGGCCCTTGTTACAGACGCGATAAAGGAAGTAATGAACCGATAGACTTTTATTTTTCAATGTTTTTTATTATTTTTCTCTGAGGGATGCTTTTCTGGGTTGACATAAATGAGGAAGAATGCCACTCTTGACATATTTTTTGGTAAGAAACCGAGTGTGAAGAAAGAGGAGAAGGTTGAGGAGGAGAAGGAGGTTGAGGAGACATCTAGCGAGTACATAAAGTTGCGTAGGGTTGAGGACGAACTCGTCGAGGAGTTGAGTAGGATAGCGCATGAAACAAAAACCAAGGAAAGGTGCGACAAGGCATTCCTATTGGGGGTAGACTACGATCCAGACATGAATTGTGCTCTGATGAAGTTTTATGATATGGATAATAGGGATGTTTTTGTGGTCTATGACAGAACGGGGCATAAGCCATATTTTCTCACGGACCTAAGCGAGGATGAGATAAGGAGCATGGTAGCTAGGTCTGGTATGGCACAAAGTATTGTTGATATTATCGAGGTGGAGAAGTATGATCCACTTAGAGATAGATATGTCAAGCTGAACAAGATAATTGTGAAGACACCTCAAGATGTTGGGGGTTATGCTGGCAAAAAAGGACTGCGGAGCATTATCGGGGAGGAACACTCTTGGGAAGCAAGGATAAAATATTATCTCTGCTATCTTTATGATAATTCTAGCCTCTGGCCCTCCGCAATCTATAGGATAGACGATGGTAAGTTAGTTCTGGTAAAGGAGGAAGACATAGGGGATGTCTTTAAGGTTATCGATAAGAGGTTCGAAAAACTTGTGATGAAGTATGTCCCAATACTGATGGGTGAGATTCCGAAGATAAGATTCTACGCGATGGATATCGAGGCTGGATCATCACCAGAAAAAATGCCTAACCCAAAGAATCCTCGTGAACCAATAATAGCTGTAAGTCTGGTCTGGCTAGGTGATAATGGTAGGATCGAAGGAGAAGTATATCTACTCGACTGGAAAAAATCGAAGGGATATGGGGACATAAAGTTTGTTGCCGAGGAGCAAGGATATAGGGTCGGAGAGATTGTACTGAACGGGAGAAAAATTAGGGTCTACCTCTTCGCTACAGAGAAATTACTATTATTGTACCTCTTCAAGAAACTTTGGAGGATTCCACTACTCCTGACATTCAATGGGGATAATTTTGACCTAAACTATATGTATGCGAGGGCGAAGTATATAGGGATCGACAGGAAGCTTATTCCCTTTACCGTCAAGAAAACTGGGGATATTGTACTTGCCGAGTTAAAGGTCGGCATACACATAGATCTCTACAAATTCTATATGAATGGTGCCGTGAAAACATATGTCTTTAAGGATGCATATGAGACAACGAGTCTCGACGAGTTATCGCAAGTTCTCTTGGGAGAGAGGAAATTGGTTGAGGAGGTCCATTTCGAAGAAATGACCCTCGAGGAGATAGCTAAGTATAATTGGTGGGACTCATATCTGACCGCTAGGCTGTTTATTTTCAATAATTGGTTGCCTTGGAGAGTAATGGTAGTGCTCTCAAGAATCACGAGGTATCCCGTACGTGATCTGACTAGGAGGGGAGTATCTGGGTGGATAGGGAATTGGTTCTATGCCGAGATGCGGGAAAGAAATTGGTTGATCCCAAATGAGGCCGACTTCGAGAAGAAAAAGGTGGGGATGCAACTAGCACCTCGACCACAACCGATCATTAAGGGAAAGAAATATCGTGGGGCTGTGGTCTTCCAGCCGAAGGCAGGGACATGGTTCAATGTTTATGTGCTGGATTTCGCATCGATATACCCAACAATAGTTAAGGTACATAATATATCCTTCGAGACTGTTCTCTGCCCCCACAAGGAATGCGTGGGTAATAAAGTCATAGATCTCAATTACTGGGTATGTACTAAGAGAGATGGTCTGGCATCCCAACTTGTTGGCTTCATACGTGATCTAAGGGTAAACTATTACAAGAAGCTCGCAAAGAAAGAACCAGACCCAGAAAAGAGAGAGTTCTACTCGGTAATCCAAGGAGCATTAAAGGTATTGATAAATGCGTCATATGGTGTATTTGGTGCTGAGAATTTCAGTCTTTTCTTTCTTCCAGTAGCAGAATCAATAACCGCTATCGGGAGACACAAGATACTAGCGGTAGCCGAGAAGGCCAAAGAGATGAATATGGATGTTATATATGGCGATACGGACAGTCTATTTATACATAACCCAGATGAGGAGGCTGTAAGGAGGCTTATAGAGTGGACAAATAACGAGTTGAGGGTAGATCTCGAGGTTGACAAAATATATGTGTTTGTGTCCTTCTCTGGAAGAAAGAAGAACTATTTTGGACTCCTAATAGATGGAAACCTAGATATAAAAGGCCTCCTAGGGAAAAAGAGAAATACACCAGAGTTCTTGAAGAAAGAATTTAGAAACGTCTTGGAGATCCTTAGAACCGTGAGGACACCCCAGGACATGGAGAAAGCAAAAAGGGAAATCGAGCGGAAAATTGTGGAGATATATCAGAAGCTTGCTAAGGGTATGTATAGCCTTGAGGACCTTGCTTTCAGGGTAATGATATCCAAACCAATCGAAAAATATACAAAGACTACACCCGAGCATGTAAAAGCGGCGAAGAGGCTGAGAAGGCAGGTAAAGCCTGGGGAGATAATCGCATATGTAAAGTGTAGGGATGGTCCATGGCCCGTGGAGATCCTAAAAAAGGATCCGCGATGGAAATACAAGATAGATCTTGAGAAATATATAGAATTCACCACGAGCGTGTTCGACCAGTTGCTGGATGCGTTGGGGATCAAAATCGAGGAATTAGAAAAACGAGCTAGAGGGGTAGCGGAAATATCAACATTCTTTGGCTAGAGATATTTCTTCATGAGCTTCTCTACGTGTTCTAATGTCTTCTTAACAATTTTCCTATCATCCTCAGAAACCTCCGAAGACAATAGCTTGTTCCTTAAGCTCTCTAAGCTCTCGATGTACTCCCAAGGATATATTATCCAGGCATCGGTATCCTCAACATAGAAATCTGGAGTTATCTTAGACCATGGTTTCTTGTGGAGGGTTGCCACCTTTACATCCTCTGCACCGAGGGAGAATATGTGTTCCCGGGCGACGATTAGAGATAGTCCAGTGTCGGCTACGTCATCAACCAATAGGATTTTCTTTTTATCGAACCTCGCGTGTAGAGGCTGTGTGATTATGGGTTCGCTCTTATGTTTGGCTAGGTCTGTGTAGAAACTAACACCCATGGCATACATCTTTGTGATATTCAGGTAGTCTGACAATATACGTGCAGGCACAAGCCCCCCACGGAGTATAGCAACTATGGCGTCGGCCTTGAAATTGGATTTGGAGATTTTTCTTCCAAGCTTAATAGAAAGTCTAACAATATCCTCCCAGTCAAGTACCAAAAACTTCAACTCTCTCACCAGAACTACTATACTAACAAAAAATTTATTGGTTGATTAGATGGGTGTATTATATGGTTGATTACAAGAGAGTTGGGTTGCGTGTGGGTTTGGAGATACATCAGCAGTTACAATCGAGTAGGAAGTTGTTCTGTTATTGTGAGCCAAAGCTTATAGATAGGGATCCAGACCATAGAGTAGTACGGTACCAGAGGCCTACGCTTTCCGAGACGGGGGAGATAGATCCTACTGTCGAGAAGGAATTCAAAAAGAGGAGGAGGATAGTTTATGAGACATATGATGATCTATGCCTCTATGAGATTGATGAGAAGCCACCAGAACCTGTAGACATATACTCTCTTAAGACAGCATTATTGATTGCGAGAATATTCAACATGAAGATACCCGATGTCCTGTTTGTTTCCCGGAAACAATATCTTGATGGAAGTGTCCCAAGTGGTTTCCAGAGAACAATATTGGTTGGTCTGGATGGATATCTGGAATTATCAAACGGGAAAAAAGTGAAGATAAATCAGCTCTGTCTTGAGGAGGATGCTGCCAGAAAAATAAGGGATAGTCCCACCGAGGTCGTTTTTAGGGTTGATAGACTAGGGATACCTCTCGTCGAGGTAACTACAGGAGCCGACTTAGAGTCTCCCGAGGAGGTACTGGAGTGCGCCCTGAAGATAGGTGCTATTCTCAGGGCTACAAGAAGAGTCAGGAGGGGCTTGGGAACAATAAGACAAGACATAAATGTGTCAATATCTGGGGGTGCACGGGTGGAGATTAAGGGTGTTCAGTATCCCGAATGGTTCAAACCACTAATAGACAATGAAATAAAACGGCAACTCAAGCTAATAGAGATAGCGAAAAAACTGAGGGAAAGGGGGGTAAGGGCGGTGGATATACAGAATGAGGAACCAAGGGATGTAACGGAGATATTCCAGAAAACCAAGGCAAGATTCATAAGGAAAGCACTAAGTAGAGGGGAAAAAGTGTATGCGTTAAAGCTTCCAGGCTTTGGGGGAATCTTAGGAGAGGAGATATTACCCGGGCGAAGATTCGGAAAGGAATTCGCGGAAAGAGTAAAGGTGATAACTGGGCTCGCTGGGATAATACATACCGATGAACTCCCCGCATACGGGATTTCTGAGGAGGAGAAACAGAAATTATTCGAAATCACAAATGGACGTAAGGATATTGACTGTATTGTTATTGTGATAGGCCCGATGGATAGGGTACTGGATGCGTTAGAGGAGGTGAAAGAAAGGGCTGTCTTAGCACTATATGGTCCCCCTGAAGAGACGAGGCACGCGAATCCCGATGGTACCACAAGTTTCGAGAGGCCTCTTGGGGGGGCAGGTAGGCTATATCCAGATACGGATACACCACCTATATTCATAACCAGGGATTTGCTGGATGAAGTAGAAAAGATGCCCTTTGAGTATCCTTGGGAGACTGTTGAGAAGGTAGTATCAAAGTATGGTATTTCTAGGGATGTAGCAGAGAGACTTGTTCTATCGCCAAAATATGAGCTTTTTGAGAGAGCAGTAAGCTCTGGAATAGACCCTAGGGTTGTTATTAGGACACTGGAAATAATGACAAGCCTCAGAAGGGAAGGGATCAATATTGATGCTATCGATGAAGAAAAAATATTAGTGTTGCTACAAAAGATAAGGGACGGGGAGATATCAAAAGAAGCAATACCTGACATCCTGACAGAAATAGCCAAAAACCCAAGCATGAGTATAGGCAAAGCAATAGAGAAATTAGGACTCCAAAAAGTGGGCATAGAAGAAGTAAGAGAATTCATAAGGGGACTCCTAGACAAAAAGATAGATCTCCTCAAGGAAAGGGGAGAGAGAGCATTTAAACCACTAATGGGGATAGTAATGTCGAAATATAGAGGAAAAATCGACGGAAAAATAATAGCAAAGATACTCCAAGAAGAAATCAGCAAGAAACTTCGGGACCTAAGCTAATACAACAGAAACATATCTAGAGCGATACCATAAATTAGGGAGATTAATGCGAGTAATAGTGAGGGAATCAGAAGCTTCTTTATTGCCCCAGAAATACTACTCTTGAAGTACTCAACACTCAGCACGAGACATGGATGTGCTGGACTCATCAAGTATCCACTCAGGGCGGATGAGAATATCGCAATAAACATCCCAGCACTAACGAACCCATCTCCAGAAAGTAGGATAGGGAGAACCAATGATGCTGCAAGCTGGACTCTCCCAGTTAGGAGTCCAAGAACGAAAGGAAAAACAAACAACACCAGTACAGTCCCAAATTTAATCCTGCTAATAGTGGCCGCAGATACCATAACGAAGACTCTTGTATAGAATATCAGCGAGAGAAGAATCAGTGAGAAGTTCCAGATCTTCATTTTTCTTGCGAGAGTACCCAGCCTCCCGATGGGGACTCCGACATATATTACCGAGATTACGAGGACAATAGAGACAGCGACAAACGTGGCGATATTTATATCCAACCCAACGATGCTTAGAGATATCTGGAGTAGCGGTGCTAAAGAAATCAGCATTACTGGGATAAGATCATGCGCCCGTATTTTCGAATTTGTTGGTTGGGGCTTAAGCGTTCTTAGATAGAATATCCACCCTATAGTCAATGCTACCACAAATATTGGGACATAGAACGGTATGACGTTCAGAATATTTAGTCCCGCTATGGTTGTTGCGACGATCAAGGAGGGGGATAGTGGATATATTATGAAAAGGATATGTCTGAACCAGATGTTACATGCTACCTTCTCATCAACACCTTTCCCCTCCATAACATTGTCAATTATGGGACATGACAGTATTGCTCCCCCAGGAATGGGGAGGAGTCCGAATATGGATGGTCCGAGTATTGTTGCTTTTCTCCTATCAATGGAGTTAAAGACTTGGAGTATATCTTTTTCAAGGATTTTTCCGATGAGCGGGATCTCAGCGAGGGCCAGAGCCAAGATTAATATATTTGGATGCAGCATTGTTTTTGTTGATGTCAGCAATACTGTTGGGGGATTTGATCCTCCGAGTACGAGAATGATAGCTCCTATAAATATTGCTCCCCAGAGATTCTTTCTGGAGACTACTAGTATTACTATCAGGCTCAATACCGTGACTATAAGTGGTGCTATGCCCATTGTCTGTCATCCTGGGTAGTGTACAGATTCTTAGTTGGGGCTAATAATGTGAGTATTTTTCCAATATTGTTGATGGATATATTTTTGGTGCGTCCATTATGAGGTTGCCCAGTGGGTTTAGGGATTTCCCACCAGATATAGCGAGGATATATGATGCCGTAATTAGCCGCATAAAGTATGTGTTTGAGTTGTATGGTTTTGATCCCCTATACACGCCACACCTAGAGCTTTGGAATACGCTTAAGGGTAAGTATGGTGAGGAGGCGGAGAAACTATTAATCTGGAGGTTTGAGGATGTATGGAGTAAGGATTGGTATGCGCTTAGATATGACCATACGGTTCCCTTAGCGCGGCATTTTGCGTCTGCTTCGTACCCATTGCCATTTAAGAGGTATACCG
This sequence comes from uncultured Nitrososphaerota archaeon, assembly GCA_964628995.1. Classification (GTDB taxonomy): domain Archaea; phylum Asgardarchaeota; class Njordarchaeia; order Njordarchaeales; family Panguiarchaeaceae; genus Panguiarchaeum. Next base: position 10,119 of record CAZVPA010000054.1, read on the forward strand.
TGGGTAGCGTGTTTAGGCATGAACGGGCTCAAAGGGGTAGGTTTAGGGAGTTTGTCCAGGCTGATGCAGACATTATTGGTAGTCCATATCCCGAAGCTGACGCCGAGCTGGTGAATATGGTTTGTGATATTATGGAGAGGCTTGGTTTCAGGGAGTTCAAGGTAAAGATTAGTGATAGGAGGATTCTGACGGGGATTTTGAGGTCGCGGTTTGGTATTAGCAATGAATTGGAGGTATTCAGAGCGATCGATAAGCTCGACAAGATTGGTGTTGATGGTGTTAAAAGAGAGCTCAGAAAGGTTGTGTCTGAGGAAACAGCGGAGCAGATATTGGATATTGTCACTATTTCGGGCGACCTTAACATATCCCTAAAAAAACTCGAATCAATGTTTAGCAATGAGCTTACCCAGAGAGGTATCGATCACCTAAAAGCGATGAGTAGATATATAATCCCAAGGGCAATGCGGTATGTAGAATTCGCACTAGAATTGGTTAGGGGTCTCGACTACTACACGGGGCCTGTATGGGAAGTCATAGTGGAGGGTGTAGGTCTGGGGAGTGTCGGGGGTGGAGGAAGATATGATGAGTTACTTGGGATATACACGAAGAAAAATATTCCGGCAACAGGAACAAGTTTTGGTGTTGATAGGCTGGTGGAGGCCGGCATGGAGCTAGGGATATATCGCGGGAAATCCAGTCCGAAGGTATATCTAGTGTGTCTATCAGGCGATATGTATGATTATGCATGGAGGCTACTATATAGGCTGAGAGAGCTTGGGGTCTCAGCAGAAATAGACTTGATGCGTCGCAAGGAATCCAAACAGAGGCAACATGCTAGAAGAAAGAATGTAAAAATATTGGTGTTTATAGGTAAGAGAGAGATCGAACATGGGACGCTCACAATATATTTCGATGGGGAAAGAGTAACGCTAAAGACCGAGGAGGCCATTAGGAAAGTACGGGAATTGGTCGCTAAAGAATTTCCCACCAGTCCTCTCTAAGTATCTTCTCCAGATTTGCTGAACTCAACACATAGAAGATCCTATTTTTCTTCTCATTCGTTATTATGTCGACTATAGTGTATTTGCGTGAGAGGTACTCGGTGAATATCTCCCGTAGCTTTAGCCTCCAATCAAGGATCAAGGAGGGGTTTGCGCTCTTTATTTCAATATAATTCTTTGGTATCTCAACCAATAGAAATTCATCATCCAAATCCATCTCTACATGAGTTGTACGGGGGAAATTATGTTCTCTCTCAACCCTGTTTATTATGGGGATGCTTCTTGGGAGTCTCTCTAGGACAGGAGGTTTCCTACCGCTGATTCTCCCATGTACGCGGGGTGTGTCTATATGCCACTCCACATATAGTCTGTCGCTAGGAAGCCCCCTGTTGAGCTCGTCTCTGATCTCCCCGTATAGATTAACTATGTACTCGCGGCAGATCACTCCTAGCTTATTGAAGTTGAAGTATGCGTTCCTGGATTGTAGTGGGTCAAAAGTCCATCTTATTAACCTTATCCCCCTCTCCAGAGCGTACTCTCTCTGCCTGAGTTTGAGGAGGAAACCTACATTCTTGTTTTGGTATTCGCGAAGAACCCCGAGCTGGTGGGAATGGAGTATTATTTCTCCATTCTGCATCCCCAGCATTCCCCATACGAAACCTATTGGTTTGTTTCTGTGGAAGGCTATGTATACACATCGGGATGCCAGATACGTTGCTACGCATACATGTGTGGGAGTTATATCTATATCTAGGGCCCCCCACGCATCCCTCTGGATTTCTTCGATATATCTGAATTCTTCAGGACTCTTAGGATGCCTTATCTCTATCTCCACTCTCCCCGCCCTCTATAGTCTCCTTTGTTTGTGTGGTCTGTATTGGTTTTATCTCCTCAAAGGGGGATATCGGCAGGAGTTGTAGGAATTCTCTGAGCGCTTTTGGGTCATGTAGATAAAGGATTACGATATCTTCGGCCTCGAATTTGTCAGGTAGTAGTATTAGATCTCCCCTTTTTACTCCAAGTACCTTTAGCCTGAAGTTGAAGTCGCTTTCAAGGTCGTTTGGTGTTTTACCTATGTACTCTCTCGGGATTATTGTTTCGACAGCATTGGCATAGACGAAGCCTAAGCTTATCTGCCTAACTAATTCTCTATTTGTTATGTCTATGTCGTCGATCACTTTTATATTCTTGAGGTGTTCTCCAACAACATCTAGAATTGGTGGTTTGTTTCTGGATAGGAGCAACACTTGGACGTTTGGGTTTGTTTTTCTTATGTTGAGCAGTATGTGTTGAGCTAGCTCCCTGTCGTCGACCAGAATTAGGACATTTATAGCGTTCTGAAACCCTATCTTGGAATATACTGTGGGGTCCTTTAGTACCTCCGGGTCGTCGACCACTAGCAGATCTATAATGGATCTATATTTATCCATCCATGGCCGTTCTTTCTCCGCGATTAGTGCTAGTAAGGGACCAAAACCGAATGCGCAGATAGATTCTATAAAGTGGCGTGTTATTTCGTTACTTCCAAAGACATAGATTAGTGTTTTCTTTGTCTTTACTTTCTCTATAAACTTCTCAAGTTTCGGTCGGAGGAAGGCTGATAATGCCGTCCCGAATAGGAAACCTATTGCGTATAGTGGATTTGTCCGGCCCGAGAATAATGTTCCCAGCAGAGAACTGGGTGAGAATGTTACTGGCTTAAGGTTTAGTGCCCCTCCAAGCATATTCACAATGAATTGGTTATAGAGGAGATAAAAGGAGGCTATTATCAAAGCGATGATGCCAACAAAAATTATCAGGTATAGGAGCATTGTTAATAATGCGGAGATCCGGACTATATATATCATGTCATGGATCCAATGCTTCACAATCCTTAGGAGCTTATTTTTGATGATCAAGTATTTTATTCTTTTCCTCCTCATGATATCCGTCCTAAAGAATAGGAGGAAAAAGCACGTAGTCAGTACGAATGATGTTATGGTTGGCGCCCAATACGGTATCAATATTACCAACCCAAAAGCATAGACCAACATATAGATAATGGCGAACATGATGAGGTAGAGGACCAACTCGACAATCATCGCACTCCCTCCAGACTCTAAACCAAAAATTACAAAAATTAAGCGGGAAAGAATCGCTGGCCTTGGTATCGAAATTGCTCGTAGAGAGGGTAGTCCTTAGACTGCTCGAAATGAACCTTCGTGAAGAATTCGAGATGAGTTTTGGTAGGGTAAGGAAGAGGAGGATAATAATTGTTGAGATCCATAGTGATGATACCGTAGGATATGGGGAATGCACCGCGGGAGAAGGACCCTTTTACTCCTACGAGACCTATGAAACAGCGTTACTTGTGCTGAGGAAATACTTGGTGAGGAGGATACTGGGGAAGAATTTTGATAGTCCGGGAGAGTTTAGGAGGGAGCTTGAGTTTGTTCGCGGCCATAAGATGGCCAAGGCATCCCTAGAATACGCATTCTGGGATCTATATGCAAAAGACTTGGGGAAGCCTCTCTATGAGCTGTATGGGGGGGTAAGAAATAGTGTGGAGGTCGGAGTCTCCATTGGGATAAAGAAAAATATGAAGGAGCTACTAGGGGCTATAGAGGACTACGTAGATAGGGGATATAAACGCATTAAGATAAAGATAAGGCCGGGCTATGATGTGGATGTCGTTAAGGAGATAAGGGAACACTTCCCAGAAGTCCCTCTCCAGGTAGATGCGAATGCATCCTATGACCTCTCCATGATAGGGGTCATGAGGGAGCTCGATAAGTATGGGTTACTAATGATAGAGCAACCATTACATCACGAGGATCTTGTGGATCATGCATATCTCCAATCAAAGATAAGAACCCCCATATGCCTTGATGAGAGCATAACATCGATTCATTCCACAAAGGCTGCGCTAAGAATAGGTAGTTGCAAAATAATAAACCTAAAGCCGCCCCGCGTAGGGGGAATAATAGAGTCGATAGGGATTCATAACTATGTATTGGAGAAAGGTGCTGGGTTATGGATTGGGGGGATGTTGGAGTCAGGGATTGGGAAGACACATCTACTCCACATAGCAACATTGCCGGGGGTGAATTATCC
>CAZVPA010000055.1:0-14206 GCA_964628995.1 uncultured Nitrososphaerota archaeon
CGTCTAGTAGGAACACTCTATTCCTTCTGCTGGGCCTGTTGGTTGTAGTTCTGTTAGTTGTGGCATCAATCTACTCACGTATTACATCAATTATAGGCCCTAAATTTCGTTTATGAGTCTTTTTTGGGTGTGTATAGTCTAGCAACAATCAATCGGGGGAGAGGGTATCTAAAAAACTGGTAAGCCCCTATTTCTTATTCTCAGTACAGAAACCCTCGATTGTTTTTCTGTCCTCGGGCCTGGGGGTTCTATCGATGTTGCCGTCAATGTAGGATACGACTTTGCTCAGGACATGAATATCTAGAGGCTCAAACATACCCAGGGTCTCTCCAACTAGGCGGAGCCAATCCGATTTAAATTTTGTGTCCGTATCGGAACATGGAGAAAAAACAATTGTATCCTCACACTTAATGACATTATATCTTCTCCCATATATCCCCGCAAATCTCGGTAATTTCGTGCCCCCAAACTGGTTAAGAAAACCAATGATTCCGTCTAAAACCTCATAAAGCATTGCTGAAGAAGAAGGACAGGCCCTAATATCGAATAATTTCTCATTATCAATAAGCAGTATGAATTCTGTTTTAACCCCCACAATGAATCCTCCAAGCACTCTATAGTTGCGGAATAGAAGAAGCATACCCGAACCAGCCCCTCCATAGGACATTATGTATGCACCACGCACGAACATATGTGCATCTACATTAACAAGGAAGATGTGTCCGCGATGTATGAAGCCTACACGTACAATCCCAGAGACCTCAAGTTCCCTAGAAATATCACCAATGGAAAGTTTCTCAGTGGCACCACACTTCGGACACCTGAGCATAAGTGAACCCATACGATCACCTCTCCTACAAAAGTGGAAATCAAAAATTAATTTGAATCCGAAAGTAGGGTTTTCTGAGGATTGGAGTCTTTCCTATAATACGGATCGTATAGAAAGACAATAACTCTGATTATGTTAAGTATTTTTGGGGATAGTGGTGGAATAGGTTTGTGGAGGGAGGTGGCAAATGCACGTATTAGTCTTTTTAGGGCCGCCAGGATCGGGTAAGGGGACTCAGTCAGAGATTCTTCGCGAGAAATATGGATTTGTACATATAGCCACTGGAGATATTTTCCGGTGGCATATTAAGCATGGAACAGAGCTGGGCAAGAGGATAAGAGAGTATTTAGAGAGGGGGGAGCTCGTTCCGGACGACATAACTATTAGTGTTGTAGAGCAGAAAATAAGGGAGTCTCTAAATCCTCGTGGATTTATCTTTGATGGATTCCCACGGACTATAAAGCAAGCAGAAAAACTGGATGAGATGCTTGGTAAACTCGGATTAAAGGTCGACCTGGTGATATATCTAAACGTCTCTAGGGAAGAGGCTACGAGAAGACTACTGGCGAGGGGGCGTCATGATGATAAGCCAGAGACAATAAAGCGTAGGTTTGATGAGTACGAGGAGAAAACAAAGAAGATCCGAGAATACTATGAGGAAAAGGGTTTACTTGTGGAGATCGATGGTGAAAAGACAATAGAGGAAGTCCATGAATCAATAGTGGCGCTGCTGAGGGCGAGAGGTATAATATGAAATGACATGCCTTAGCTTTTTATTTTCCTTGTTTCTATTTTTCATTATTGGTGTTTCTCGGTGAAGTATGCTAAACCAAAGATAAGCCTGAAGAATATACGGTCGGACGAGAATCTCTTCTTGATATGGATCCCAATGAGAAAGATAACCTATAGAACTGGAGGTAAAGAGAGGAGTATGTGTTTTGATGCATTTACACCCGTCAAGATAGGGGTTACGGAGGCATTCGTATGGTTGATGAGAAATCCAAGGGACTTCAGGTTGGTTGAGGATAATATTCCCTATGGTATTGTGCTTCCATCTCTCATATCTGGACAGAGAATACTGGACATACTCAAGAGAATCAAAGCAGAGACATTGAGGGCTCTGGAGGAGGTTGGGGATACACTTACTAAGATCACTAAGAGGTATGTTGTCCAATTATTGTCAATATTTCCAGCACAACGTATGGAGTCGAAAAAACTTGAGCCCTACGAGAAATGGCTACCGATATATACACTGATTGATGCCGCAGATATAGATTTCGATACAGAATTTGTCTCGGAGGACCTGATATACTGGCCCATAATCATCAGTAAAAAAACCGGGGATGTATTTGAGATTGCATTAAAGAAGGAGCCAAGCCAAAGCTATGGACATATACACAGAAAACACAACCTAATCAAGATCGCCTTGGAGTACACATGGGAGCAGAATGAGCAAGAAGGATAAGAAGGAGCTTGCCAAGCGTATTCTCAAGGCTAGACTTAGATATCTCAATAGGCATACAAGGTTTATGCCGATAGCCACAATACTCCTATTATCCTCCCTCCTAATACTTACAGTTCTGAAGTGGCTCATCGTGGTGCCCTATATAAACAGACTTCTCATGTTGGCAGAGGCAGGTAGGGAAACAGAGATAGCGGAGGAGTTAAGGAAAATGCCTATCCTTGTCAGGTATTCTCCAATAATAATAACGCTTAGTATGTTCCTGATGACGATATCAATCGGACTGATCGCCATAACGTTCCATAGAGTCTTCAAGATAAATTACATGTCCTTTCTCGATTATGCTAGGTTATTTCTTTTTTTCTCTACAATAATGTGCTCGCTATCAGTAATACTCTGGGCGAATCTTGGTACCGCATTCCTCTCCAATGATACTGAGAGAATAGAGAGGCTTATAGGCCCAATATGGTATTCTGAGAAAATGCTTATACTTGGTTTCGTCGCTGGCTCTGTAGCTCTATCCATCGCGTATTATCAGCTGGGTAAGATATCAAGCATAATCTATGGAACCAACAGGAACATATATCTGGTGTTTACTCTCCTAAACATTTTATCGGTGTTCGATATGGTAATCGCCCTACCCTTCTACCTATACATATGTCTGCTTCGGAGGCGGGAGATATTCTCAATCGCGTACCTCGACATAGCAAAGTATGTGCTTGAGGAGTAATCCTCTTTAATTACTTTTTCATTTTCTGATTCTGGGTGCTTCATGATGTCATATAAGCAGATAGACCCATTTAGTGTATCCAGAAATATAGAATCCATAGCCCAGCAGGCATATGAGGAGCTAAGACCATTCTTTGAGCCGAAAGGCATAGCGGTTATCGGCGCGTCACGTGACCCATGGAGTGTTGGATGGGTCATATTCAAGAATTTTGTCGAGAATGAAGAGAAAGGAAAACTCAAAGCCAAAGTATATGGTGTGAACATAAAAGGGGGAGAACTCTTTGGCAGAAAACTATATAAATCTATATTGGAGATACCTGGTGAGGTTGACCACGCCGTAATATGTATACCCGCAAGGTTTGTCCCTCAGGTCGTTGATGAATGTGGAAGGAAGGGAGTGAAGGTATTAACGATAATTACTGCTGGTTTTTCAGAAATAGGCAATGTTGAGCTTGAAAATCAGGTTGTCGAAACAGCCAAAAAATACGGTATGAGAATAATCGGGCCAAACGGTCTCGGGGTCTTTGATAACTATAGTGGTGTTGACACACAGTTTGTCCCAGAACTAAAGAAATACGAAGACAAAATGATGCTTGCGACACCCAGACCAAAGCCTGGAAACATACTATTCGCAAGTCAATCTGGAGCACTAGGAATAGCAATACTTGATGCGTTATATGGGGCAAATATAGGGATAGCAAAATTCATAAGCTACGGAAACAAAGTTGATGTAGACGAAACAGACATGTTACTCTGGGCATATAAGGATCCAAAAATCGACGTAATAATGCTGTATATCGAAGGAATAAAACAAGCTGGCCGTCACTTCGTGGAGGTCGGAGCCGAAGTAAGCAAGATCAAGCCAATAGTAGTACTGAAGGGAGGAAGAACAGCTGCTGGTGCCCGTGCTGCGGCATCACACACAGGATCCCTAGCAGGAGACTACAGAATGTATGAGATAGCATTCAAGAAAATGGGTGCCATCGTATGTGAAACCCTAGACGAGTTCATAGATACAGTTAAGGCATTTTCCATGCAGCCTCCCGCACCAGGCTACAATCTAACAATAATTACCGATGGTGGAGGGGCAGGGCTCCTAGCTACTGATGCTGCCGAGAGGTATGGACTCAAGGTAAATCCTCCGAGTGAGGAACTAATGGAGAGATTTAAGAAGGGGATCAAGGAGGGTAAACTCGTACCCTTCGCAACATTTAGTAATCCCATCGATGTGACTGGTTCCGCGGATGATGAGAGTTTTGTATATACATTGGAGGCTGTTCTAGCAGACAAAAATACCGACTGTATACTCATAATAGGCCTACATCATGTCCCCGGAGTAACTGATAAGTTGCCAGAAAAATTGCTTGAAACAATAAAGAGAAGCAACATATTGAAACCTGTTGTTTTCTGTGATGTTGGAGGTGCCGAGTATGCATTAAGATTTCGCGATAAGTTTGAGATGGCGGGAATACCTGCATATCCCACCCCCGAGAGGGCTGCTGCTGTCCTCAAGAAGCTTGCTGATTATGGTGTTTGGTTAAAGAAGAAAGGGGTATACGAGAGCTTCATTGAGAAATGGAGAAGCCGTCGCCAACTCTCCGCATAACAATCTTATTTTTTCCAAAAGTTTCTCCGAGGAATGTTTGGTTCTTTCTTTATGATACATAGCTAGCTCTTCATTTATAAAGCCATCTTGGTAGTTAGTTTTGGTCATAGGTTCGATATTATGAGTGGTCCCCATAGTATCGATAGAACTTTTTGGAAAAGGGTTAGGAATTATCCTTATGCTGGATTGGACTTTTTGTTGGATGAGGACTTAAGACTGGTTTTTATAGAGGCCAATGCTGTTCCAGGCGGCATATATGTTATGAATAGGGCAAACAAGCTTATCCATGAGTCTGCACCAAGGCTCAGATCTATGATCCCAAGAACGAACTATGTTAGAGATTTTGTTAGGATGAGTCTTGTACATTATCACTTTTCAACACAAAACAACGTACCGAGGAAGATCCTAATTACAACACCAATAAATGGGTCGCTTCTCCTAATGCCTGAGCGTGTGTCCATCCTGAGGGAGTTTGCTAGAGTTGGTATTGAGGCATATATAGCAAATCGCTCGAAGTACTATATTAATTCTGGTGTGCTTCTGGTGAAGCTTGGGTCAAAACTCTTTGTTCCTGATATGGTTATTAGGCGTAACACGTGTTTTCCTAAGGGGATAAGGCAACCGGTCATCAATAGTAGTGAGATAGGGATAATCACTGGCAGTAAATTTAGGACATACCGCATAGTATGTGAGCTCCTCGATAAATGTGGGTCGTTAAGAAAACTCTTATATGTCCCCAGAACATACTATTCTAGATCCCTTGACGATGCTGTGGATAAGGTTGGGAAAATCCTTAAATACTCTGATATTGCCGTCGTTAAGCCCAATATGGGTGAGGGTGGAAGGGATATAGTCTTCATAAAGTCTGTCTCTAGTGCCATGGAAAAATTGAGGAAGCTGTTTAGAGGGGGGTATCGTTCGGTTGTTATTCAGGAGATGATTAACGCCCATAAATTAAGTATTGACGGGAGAAGTTATGTGTTTGATATTAGGGCATATGCGTATCTTGGGGAGCTTGTGGGTTTCCATGGGAGGAGGTGTCCTATGCCAGTACATGTTGGATCCATGGAAGGGTGGGCCATAAGTAATGTGTCACGGGGAGGTAAATATTTACCAATTCTCACCGGGGATGGGGTCTATGTTGCTAAGTGGAGTGAGAAGCAACACAGAATCTATCCGTTTAGGGGTATTTATGTTGATAAGTTCGCTTTAATCATTGATTATGATCTCACTAAGAAACTACAGCTAGCAGTGAGGGAAATCGTTATCGCTATCAGTCAGTCACTCAGTAGGTTCTGGGATGGTAAGAATGCAGCGTGATGTTTTCCCCTCAAACTGGATGCTTATGATACATATCCTGAGGCTCTATAAGGACATAAACCACTTCCTACAGATGCTCGAGACGGGTAGTATACAAGATGTGAAGCCCCTTCTTGACAATATTATTGGTAGACTGAAAATACTAAATACACTTGGTGGTAAGATCCCATGGTTTTTCCTTACATTTCTCCCACTGGATATATTGATAGCGAGTAATGAGAGGCTTGATGATAGACGGTTCCTTCGTAAGTATCTCCTAGCGCTGAGGAACTCCATAGAAAAGATAATTGTTGGGCGCATTGGCTCAAAATTACTGCGGCGAAAGGGGATACATACAAATCTTCGAAGATTGACAACAATATTCTATGTCCCTCAAGGGTTCAGGGAAATAATCCCTGGATATACCTATATCCCGGGTAGGAGACCAATACTTCTCACAGCATCCCATGCGGCATCGCCAGGCTCTGATATAAATACGGGTTTCCTAGCGAGACGTCTAGCCATAAGAACGAGATCCTATGCGTTGATATCTCACGTACCCAGATTATTTATTGATTCCAATCGTCTTGTGGGTAGGTTGCTCCCATTTAGGAGGAAGCTAGATGAGATATTAAGTTCGAGGAGGATCAGGTTGATACTTGACCTCCACAGTATGGAAAGGGATGGCGTGTGGGTGGAGATTGGTGTATGGTTTGGGCTCTCAGCAACAAAGAAGTTTGTTATGCGACTAATAGACATACTTGATAGGCATGATATACCCTATGAGATCAGCTATAGGTTTTTTGGTGGAGACATAATTTTTTATCACGCGAACAGACCAAGGATAAATGCCATACAGCTTGAGATATCCAATGCCGTGAGAAGGAAATATCTAAGACGCATAAATAATGCCCTTACTGAATACATAAATATTGTCGGTGATATCCATCGTAGAAACATTTAGTGTTGATAACCTGACAATAAGGATCGGTATAGAGAACGAACTTTTCACACTTAATGAGAAGGGCTTTATAATACCAGCTTCAAAAATTGTTGTGAAAGAGATAATTAGAGATATAACAAATAGAAGCGTTGATGTTGATCTTCTGAAAGGATTGATATATGGTATCCAGTGGGAACCACATCCAGCACAACTCGAGATCGTTACACAACCATTAGATGTTTTTTCAATAAGGAAGGCAATAGAGATATCGAGGAAATATATTGCACAAGTTGCGAAGAGAAAACACATAAAGATATATTCGGGTAGTGCTCATCCAGTACAATCGAATCCCTTCCCCCTCAATGGGACGCATGTAAGTATATCCATATATCCAAGGAGGAAACGTGGAATGCCTAGAAAATTCCTGACATACGTACATAATAACATCAGGAGGCATATCCCTGAGCTTATCGCGCTTACAGCGAATTCTCCAATAATTGCTGGGGAGTTTTCTGGTTTTATGAGTTCGAGGCTCGTCTATAGTAGGGTTCTTCGGCCTAGTAGCTATGCCATAATAAAGAGAAGTAAGACAACAATAATTCCCCGGGAGAAGAGGGCATTGCTCAAATATGCGTTTGTCTTTGCGGATCCAAAAAAATTTGAGAACAAGGTAGTGGTCAATAGTGCTGGGCTTAGATTCCTCGATATTACTCCCCGCGGACCATTCACAAATATTATTGAGGATCGCTGGACAAGTCCTGGGGCCAGTAGGGTTGAGACCAGATTTATAGATAATCCCTCAAGCACGGAGTACATGATGGATATCGTCTACATACTGCTTGGTTTGTCCCTAGAGGCAATACATAAGTTATTCAGAAATGAGAAAATCGCTGAACCAGACAACCTACAGGAGAATAGGAGAAGGGCGATAAAATATGGTGTGGACGCCAAGTTCATCTCAGATGGCTCTGAAATCCCTGCCCGTGAGTGTATCCGCAACATGTTGGATAGGGTTGCCTATTATCTAGACATGTTGGATATAAAACTAAGGACATCCCTAGCGAGGGGCATACCAGAGATAAAGCATTATGGATTGCCACAGATATATGTTCCAAACGAGGAAACAATGAACCATATAAAGGCAGGGAGGGTTCTAATGAAGATAGAACTCAGCAGTAAAAGAGAACTTATCACCATAGAAGGAAAAACAAGAATGCTGAGGGAGGGAGCAAAGGTCTTTGGTCTTGTATTCCCAGAGTACAAGTTCAGTTGGGTAGAGAACGAAGAAAATATGGTTTCACGGTTCACAAAAATAGAGATAGCATTCTGGATCCTAACACAGCATGGATATGTACCGCTCAAACCCAATGATAGAATTCTATTCTCAATATCACCAATAGGGCGACTAGTACGCATGTTCAGCTACGTCAGAAAAAAGCTTTAGGTCCATATAGCTCATTAGCGGTCTTTGGTTGTCCCAATAACACCTTGGATGTGTGCCTGTAACCTTAAATAAGTGTTATGCGAATATATTAGGGGGTCTACAATGTCTGAGGCTTCAGGGATCATGAACGATGTCCGCATTTATGATGAGGTAATAAAGTGTACTCAATGTAATCTATGTATACTGGGTTGTCCAATGTTTATGGGTAGTAGATACGACCACTTCTCCCCGCGGGCCATAATTGTTGGTATTAGGGATTACATAAAGCGTGGCGGAAGTGTCGATGGGAGCCTCATAGAGGTTCTATTTATGTGTAATCTATGCAAGAACTGTGAGGTAAGATGTCCATCCAAAATTGAGATCACAAAAATTGTTATGGTTATGAAGAAGAAGATTATGGGGTTGTTTCCATAGCTCCATTACTGTTTTTCCAGTCTACTTATAGCTATCCTTATTGCTGACAGTATATCCTTTATTTGGTTTCCATCGATTTTTGATCCCATTATTATCGGGAAGATACCTATTATCTTTGCGGCTTCCAAATCATTCTGGGTATCTCCTATAAATACCGTCCGTCTTCTATCCGCATTAAGCCTATCTAGGACATACATTAATTGTTCAGTCCTATTTAGGGAGTATTCCCTAGTAACAATCATAGAGAACTCTTTCCTGATACCTATTTCCTCAAGGATTTTGATTACGGGTCTCCACCCTTGGAGTGTCACTAGTGCCTTTGTATAATCTCTTATGAGTCTGAATCCCTCATGTATTGTTGGGTCAATATACATTTGGGGGATTGATTCCAGCTCGAATTTGTCCATTATTCTGAATGCTTTCTCGCGGCTTTTTGGGTCCAAGTGTATCAGGAAGCGGTATATTGAACCTAGAACAATCCTATTGTCGAACGTTAGGTATAGTCTGTGTCTCAAGGCTTCATAATCAATAGGTAGCTTAACTAGTGTTCCGTCAAGATCAAAAATTATTAGGTTCATAGTACTCGCTTCTTTTTCCCATCGGGAAACAGCAATATTGCCCCAGCATCGATGTGCCGTATCAATGTTATGCCCTCTGGGAACATGTCATTCCCAACAAACTCTATGTTTTCTATGTCTCCAAGACCAAGCTTCACATATACATAGGGCAAATTATACCTATGGTCATACCCCAGAACTTTGACGCCCGTATAACACCACAGAGAGAATGTTGTATGGGGTCTTGGGTTTATTTCCGTAATATATGGTTGGTCATCCTTATACTTCACATCGAAACAATAGAATCCTGAAGCTTCCGGATCTAAGGCTTTTATAGCCTCAACACCAAGTTTAGTGAGTTTATCGTCAATATAAACACGTGCGACAGCAGGCGTGCCCGTAAGACCTGAAGGAGAGAGATGCGGATATATGTATTCTAACCTCTCCCTAGAATATGAACCAACCACTTTTCCCCTGAACCATAAACTATCCCATGCAGCGTCCTTGCCTGGTAAATATTCTTGGATAATAAATTCCTCGATTGATACAGCACCACGCATAACCCATAATCTTACCCATTTTTCGGCCTCCTCAACACTATTGACAGGTAGGCTTAGGCGTGCTCCAGCACCCTTTCTGGCACGTAGCCATATGGGCCATCCATATTCGGACGCCAATTCTTCTAGGGCCTCTGGACTATAGATTCTCGTCTCTGGGACAGGAATTCCTTTCTCCTTAAAGAACTTGTATGTCAAGTACTTATCCCGGAGTATCTCTACGACATTCGGCTTTGGTAGTAATGCTTTCACTTCAAGTTTGTCTAGGTTCTTTGTGATTACCTCAACCTCAACATCAGGCTGGGGATGTAGAAAGTCTATTTTTTCCTGTTTCAATATCTCCCGTAGCTTTGGTATATAGTTAGGATCCCTGGCTCTCGGGACCCTATATTTTTTCTCTATAGGAGATAAGTAGTGTAACCATGCTCCAGCATCGGTGCCAACAAGATAGAATTTTTCTGGCGCAGAAAGGAGAGCCCTCGTGAAGTTTATTGCTGCGGGCCCCCCACAACCAGTAATCAATACTCGATATTGCTCAGACACAAACATTCACCACTCCACTAGTAAAAATATATCCTAATTGCTTTTTTAAGCGGTATCTGATGTATCTTGTGGTACATTATCAACGAGCTCGAACCCCACTTCTAGGGTCATTAGCCCCCTTCCCAGAAGTCCCGCTATGAACCTATATAATTTGGATTCGGGAATCCCTAGGGTATCACATATATATGCGACAGAGTTGTTCCCATCACAAAGCTCCAATACTCTTCTTAACAAGGGATTCTTCTCCCTTTCGATAAGTCTATGGTTGAGGAGTCTCGGGAAGTATCCTACTCTAAAGTATCCTCTGAATATATCCCCCTTTACCCCCCTGCTTAAAAGCTCCCCATAGAGGTCCCCACATACTTTCCTGAATGTTGTGATACCCCCTATAGGTATCCCACTACTAGTCGCTATCCGCATTATTTCCTCCCGCGTCATCCGAATAATAGTGTCATCAATAACCCCCTCCTCAACAATAGTATTATTAAGTTTCTCTAGGAGGCTGGAGGAGAGCTCCAAAAACCTTCTCGCTTTCATATCCAAATATCCCGGTACATAGATCGCTAGAAATGTTTTTTCCGCGAGCAATATGTGGAGTTTTTTTCCCCTAATATCGTATGATAGGGTCTTTGTCTTCACTCCTAGGGCAGATGCAAAATTGATGAGAGAATAGACAAGCATTGCAAAAATATTTGCTTTGTCATTGGATGGTATTGTGAGTATTGGGACTCCTGCTCTCGTCACCACGGATACTACACACCCATTGGTCTTACCGCTCAATATGAACACCTCCTATCCTCGAAAGGAGTCTTTCAAAAACCTTATCATCGACAACGAACTTTATGATGATCTCACATTTTTCCTCCCCAGTACACACGCAGTTCTTCTCCCAAGAGTATGCTTCCCTATATTCTAGCTCTCCCTTTTTCAGTTCTAACATTCTGTTGATCCCACCCACAAGGAATGCTCCAAGCTTTATGTTGGGGTGGGGGGATACGATCCCGCGGCATGTTGGGAAACCACCATACGCAATCAGGTGTAGGTATATGCTGTTTGTCTCGCGATTAAAACTATAGTAGATCTTGTCTAGGCTCTCCCCGAATATCGATATGTAGAATAGGTTGGCTATCTGTCCAATATCTGCTATACTCTGTGCGATTTTTCCTCCTCTAGCATGATAATCGATATATAGTAGATCTCCAAAATAGCGTCCAAGGCTCTCAATATACTTCTGTATCTCCATGGGGGACTTACCGTTATTCAGCATATCTTGGATAATCGCCATCTGGAGGGCCTTGAATGCGACGATGTTTATTTTCTCGGTCCTAAATATCCATCTTAACCTTCCACCGACTTTTGACAATCATATCCCTCAAAAACGGGTTAGAGAAAAGAACCAGAAAATGCCAAATAGTCAAAAAGTTCCTAATTCTGATATCATTTCCATACATTTAATATTATGCTATATATCAGCTATTTCCCCGTGTGTTGATAGGGTAGGGATCTTTGGATATCTTTGAGGGGAATCTCGACCTTAAGTGTGCTTAGTAGGGCTTGAAGTCTATCTCTAAGATCTCCCCTGTCTAGGATTCTCGCAAGCTGGGGGTTTATAATCCCCCATATTTTGTTGAAGAGTTTTTCATGTTTTGATGTAATGAGGAGGAATCCTGCTATGTCGGGAATTGATGCTTTCTCCAGCAGGGATAATATGCGGTCTTTGAGCAGCTCAGCACCATAAACCCCTAGATTCTCGTCCCCCTTCACGAGCCAGAACAACATGTCGGCTAGGTCTGTCAGGCTGGAGGTTTTACCACTAATTATGTCTAGAAGTACCGAGAATAATTTCTTTGCCACATTAGGTTTCTTCATTATTGTTATATACCATAGAACAGTACCAAAATGCTTGAATCCCTCCGTCATTGCTAGTTCTCTTATTGTGTCTCGCATCGCGTCAACAAACATAATGGCGCTTTCTTCATTGAGTATGGACATGTTGAGGATCAGGATGATTATATCATTAAAATGTCCATCCACCAAGATATCATGGATGATATCTCCAAACTGATCCAGTAGTGCTTTAAAACATCCTGGAGAAGTCCTAGAAACATAGAGGAGGACCATCTTCATTCTATCCAGACCCATAAGCCGTATATGTCTCTCTAAAATATTCCTTAGGCCACGGACCAGGATTCTGAACTTTGCTGAGCCAACTTCGCACATGGCATAGAGTATTTCGATGAAATCATCCTGATCTCTGGCCCTCAGGAGCAGATTCTTAAATAGGCTCAGTAGGTCCTCCTTCTCCATGTAGGCTAAGTCTTGCCCTATGAGCATCCTAAGGTTTATGGAGTATTTGTTCTTTTTTCTCATCTCTCCAACCAACATCGATAATTTTTCCAGTAATATCTATGATTTTTTTAAGATATTTGATACTGGTGAATGATGTGGGGGAGGTAGAGGAATTCTTAAGGGAGACTTTTGGTAGGGACGTGATATTCGGGGAGGCGGTGAGGAGGTTCTATAGTATAGATGCCCAACCGATCAGGGGACTACCTCCAAGGGCTGTTGTTTTTCCAAGAAGGATAGACCAGATACAGAAGCTATTAAGGTTTGCCACGGAGAGAAAGGTACCTATATATATCCGTGGAGGGGGTACATCGCTTGCTGGGGGCCCCATCCCCCTGATGGAAGATTCAATCGTTATGAGTCTATATCGAATGAATAGGATAATCGAACTAAGGAAGAGGGATTTTCAGATAAGGGTAGAGGCTGGAGTTATCATGGATGAGCTCAACATATACCTAAAACCGTACGGTCTTTTCTTCCCAATAGATCCTGGGAGCTCTGCGGCTTGTACTATTGGTGGGGCGATAGCAAATAATTCTGGTGGTGTAAGGGGTGTGAAATATGGGAACATAAAGGATGGATGGGTATTATCCGTCAAGGCCGTCCTGCCGAATGGCTCCATAATAGAGACTGGGTCAAACACATTTAAGGCCGCTGCAGGATACGACCTGACACATCTATTTATTGGTTCTGAGGGAACACTCGGGGTAATCGTGGAGGCGACACTAAAGGTAGCACCAATACCAAAGTATAAATCGGTGGCTAAGGCATTCTTTGGGGACGAAAGAGAGGCCGCGGAATTCGTCGTGGAGATACTACATATGGGTCTGGATCCCTCAGCAGTAGAGTTTCTGGATAGGGACACCCTTAAGGCAATAAGCATATATAGTGGACTCAAGGTAGAGGGCAATGCGATGCTACTAATAGAGTTCTCTGGAAATACAAGGGATGAGGTAGAAAGAAGGATGAATATCTTGGTTGAGCGTCTAAGGGAGAGAGGGGCGATAAGCATCAGCTGGAGCAAAACTGAGGAGGAATACAAGAAAATATGGATGATACGTAAGGCTGCGGCTCCATCCCTCGGCAACCTAAAACCAAAATACCTAATCCTTGACCCAACAGTCCCCATATCCAAAATTCCAGACATCGTGGAGGTCTGCAGGAAAGTAGCGAGGAAATATGGTGTACAAATAGCAACGTTTGGGCATGCTGGAGATGGAAATGTACATCCAAATGTCCTCTATGATCCGCGTAGCGAAGAGGAGTTCGAAAAAGCGAAGAAAGCAGCAAGAGAAATCGCCTTAGAGACAATAAAGTTGGGTGGTACAGTGTCTGGAGAACACGGTATTGGTCTAGAGAAAATAGATACGTATGCTGTTGAGGCAGGAGAAGAAAAGCTAAGATTAATGTGGGAAATAAAAAAGCTGTTTGACCCAGCAGGTATTCTTAACCCATGGAAATTTTTCCCTCCAGAATA
>CAZVPA010000056.1:0-13477 GCA_964628995.1 uncultured Nitrososphaerota archaeon
ATTGTGGCCTCATATAGGCCTGAGGTGTCGTTATAGGTCATGGATTTGTTTGTCCGAGCCAGTATACCCACGCATCAATTGTTGTATTCTTTATGATGAAGTTGCTAACCTTGTAGCCATATATTTGGATTGCGAGATAGTTGTAGGAATCATCACAAAAATCTGTATTGTTATATGGAAGTGTCGAGTTTCCAGTAATATTCGCAAAGAAATATGAGTTATTGACAGTAACATTTACCGCATATATGACATCTAGAGCCTCAATATAGTAATTGGACGACTCCTTATACCTCCGATCATATGCATATATTTCAAACGATGTGTCATCGATCTCTGTATCTGATACATCATAAATCTCCACGAGATACATCACACTACTATTGTACACCTCACCATATAGCCTTGAATCCATTATTGTCGCTACTGGACCTTGGAGTAGTACTGGGACAGCATCTGATGCGCCCCGAAAACTAGCACTTAGCCCTACATCTTCGAGGGTAATATTCCCATTTGAGCATACAGCCGCTATATCTTCAGGAGTGCCGGTAGACGCGTCCTCCAACACCATTTTTATTGTTGTTGACTTGATTGCGAGCGTAGAAGCACCATCAATATATACGGCATAGTAGGATGTTGTATAATCCACCAAACTTATGGATATGTTGGAGTTTTTAATCGTCACTATTGACGATATGGACTTTACATGCTCATTTATTAGTGTTGAGGAACCTATCGATACTGTTGAGTTCTCAATATATATCCCATATGTTGTTGACATGAATGTATCGTTTTCTATCGTGGCGGTGGAATTGCTGATTTTTATTCCTCCTACACTGAATGTTGAGTTCCCAATGGTTATCGTTGCTCCGGCTTCTGCTATAATGTCGTAATTTGTTGTCCCACTAAAGGTTGATTGTCTGATAACCGCATTGCTATCATTTACATATATTGCTGTCTCCCCGCCTGTGAAACTTGTGTTAATTATAGTTACTTCTGATTTGCCGGAGACATTTATCCCATATTTCTGTATATTTTGGAAGGTAGTGTCCATTATGGTCGCGTTCACGTTTCTTAGGAGTGTTAATCCGTTATAGCAGTCACTTATTGTGCTGTTCTCTATAGTTACGACAGCCTCTCTTCCTATTATGGTGTAGTTTAACCCGATCTCTATCCCTGGATTCGTGGGGGACCAACCAGCATGTTCGATTAGGCTACCATTCAACACACTTAGTGTTGTGTTTGCCTCCGCCCTTATGAAATATTCATAACCCGCAGGGTCATAAGTTATTGTTGAGTAATTCAGAACGAGCTTGCTACCATTGAGAAGCAATATTCCCGCTTTTCCATAGTCTGTGGCATTCATTATTAATGTGAAGTTGTACAGGATGAGTGTCGCATTGTCTATGATGAGGATCTTGTCTGTTATCGTCCTGCTTCCATCCCTCCATATGGTTGTGTTGTCCGCTATAGTTACATTTTCTGGAATATACCACTTTATCCCAATGTCCGTAGGAGTATTTTTGGTCACTTTTATATCTTCATCATCCGCATCCTCTCCCACTAACCGTACATGTCTGTCCAAAACTCGGTTAATTCTTTCGTCTATAAAAATATCGTCTTCCCTTACAAATCTTTCAAGTCTACCTAAAGCTCTGTCAACTCTTGATTCTATAACCCATTCATGCGTGTACTTATCATCAACATATCTGCTGTTTTTTCCCGTTTTACCAGTGAAGATTTCTGTGATGGGGTATGTATAGTTTTCCTTCTTCAATTTGTTGGGGACATATTTACAGGGGTATTCATCGACAATGGCATTAACAATAAGGCCAACAAAATAAGAGACAATATTCTTCCCGCTCTTCTCCCCATACCACCCACCTCAGTTCTACTTAATTTTCAGAAAAGCTAGATATATATAATCCAAGGTCATCGTCTTTCCCTGTTTCTTGGCTGTATAATTTTTCGTGTTTTTCGCAAACCTCATGGTTACTTAGGGGCTATAAAAAGCCTGTAAATCTGGTATTATGACGAGAGCCCCCACTATAGAAAACTATAACTGGGACATATAGATGAATATAACCAGTTTGCTTATAATTTAGGATGGAGCATTTTAGATATTAGGAATAAGCAGGTGTGATGTATGAGAAGAAAAATCATTATTGCGTCCCTAGTTGGGATGTTGTTGGTAGCCCTAATCCCCCATGTCTCGGCGCAGGGGATAGGTATTGTGTCTGAAACCAGGGACTTGGGATGGGTAACAACAGCGAGCTCCAATGTTACCGTTGAGGTATCAAGATATGTCAGTAGTGAGGAGGGAGGATTCAGCGGAACAATATACACATATAATCATTGGAACTTCACAATAGAGTGTGGGGCGAGCCTACCAATAAACCTGACCATACAGTATCCCGAGGAATTTACCCCAGGGGAGAATATCACGGTTAACATATCCATAGAGAGCCTAGAGGGATATGTATTCTTCAACACATCTGGCTACCATAAACTAAATGTATCTCTCGATTTTGATGTTGGGAAATCAATGGAAGGATGGGGTGAGCCACTAAACTTATCACTACTCATGCACCTATTACTCGAGAATAGCTATTCAACACAATTCATGGCGTCACTAAAAACCCCAATTGGGGAGAACGAGACGGAACTTAAGGGACGGATGGCCCACAGTGGAGGTATGAATCTACATCTTAAGTATAGTATGAATATGACATCACCCACAAATCTGAGCAAAGACAACGAGCTTGACGTTGCGGGGGGAGTAGATATAGGCATAGAGTTCGATGTACTCCTCATAGCGAAGACCAAGATCATTGGAAACATAACGGCGAGTGGAACAGCAGTCACGGAAACTGTAAAGAAGACAATAACATGGGATAGCGAGGGCGTGAAGGGTATAGAAATACCGATAAGTCCAAACGCTGGAGCAAAGGACACATTAAGCATTGGTGTCGATCTAGAATATATTGTGGAGGAATTCACAATAACATTCTCGAATATTACGCTCAATACGAACATTGACTCCGAAAAAATATCCACCATTATTGGTAACGAGATAAGCGAAGAACTGTATGGCATCCCCCTAGATATGGATATCGGGGGTGGGCTATCCACGGTTATTGGAGATATATTGTCCAGCTATAAGGGTTCATTCCCACTAAACATAACTGGAATAGAGAAGACGAGACCAATAGAGGTAGGTATCGCATCCGAGAGTAATGGAAATACAATAGAGAGTGAGTGCCCATATGATGAAGGCTCATTACTCTCAAAATCAATAACAATTAAGGCCAAGGAGAAACCATTCTACATGAGAACCGAAACATACCTAGTCATAGCGGCAGTAGTCGGTGTTGTTGTCCTAGCCTATGTGATAACAAAGAAGAACAGATCAGAAAAATAGAGAGTAGTTTCTCTTAAGAATTTTTTTCTTTTTTTGGGGGAGTGGTGTCATGGTTTGGATGAGGAACAGGAGGTCGATATCTTCAAGGCTCTTGGCCATCCACTCCGCCGGAAAATACTGAGAATGATCGCCGAGAGGGGGTCAGTAAGCTATAAAGAACTCTCTCGTATAGAACCAAAATCAGGGGTTCTATACCACCACCTAAGGCTACTTGGGGATCTAATATATCAAGATGATAACCGGAGATATAGACTTACCGAGAAGGGGGCGAGGGCATATGAGCTCCTAATGTCGGTATTCCTAGAGCCCCAGGATAAATCAATACATAGGTTCTTAGCCCCCAGATGGATGTTCGAACTTATCGAGGGAAAAATTTCTCTCCTTGTTGTGGGGGTCTTTTTGGCCTCAACACTATTATGGTGGGGTAGTAGGGACATACCAGTATTATTGACAATAATACCCAATTATGGATCAACAATCCTACCAAAGGTGTTCATACCAATAATAAATTGGGTATCATCCTCAGTAGTTACGACATGGATAATAAGGTTCGTTCTTGGTAGGAGGGTAAGTGTTGTTGATGTTATGGTGAAGAGCACACCATCATTCATCATAATAAATCTGTACCCAGTAGTCATATGGATGTTTCCCCATACAGTCCTCGACATAGTCTTCTTATGCATCATACAGTTCTTTGCCTTGATGTTTTTGGTATCCGCAGTTAGTGTTGTTGGGCGAGTATCCCTCAGAAAAGCTGGAATAATTGTTATAGTCCTACATTATATCTCATTGTTGGTGGCGGTGGCTCTGGTCAGCATATAGGTCTGGTTTTTGGTCACTCCATCGACCCCATGGGACTTATGATGTATCGGGGTTTTTTCTTGGGTTTTGGTACAAATTTCTTCTCGCGTTGGGTAGATCGGAAAAGACCATATGCCTGAAACATAAACATTACCCCCATGAACACCATAAAGATGATTCCGGGGACAGTTCTGTAAAACTCCGTGGAGAATATGAACCAGAATTCTGGCAATGCGAACACAACGAGTAGTGCGGATCCCATAGTGCTTAGCCGTCCCCCCTCAATCTCTGAGTAGAACCATATGGAGAGAATAACATAGAATGTTAAACCTATTCTCGTGAGTGTTATACCAATCCCCAACACGAGAATGTCCCAGAATATTATGCCTACCCCCTCAAATATGTATCCCAGGCCCGCCAGTACTGCGGCAAAGGCAATGATTTTTCCTATGGGGGACATATAGTGCTCACCATACTCGTAGTACGCTATGCTTGAGAACACCAATGCTATCCCTAGTATTACATGTAGACCAATAAGATACCACAGAACTAGTGGCTGTAGTGACGAGACAACAAAGAATTTTGTCATAGTGAAAAAAGCCATGATGATGAGCGTGACCCCCACAAAGACCAATGCGAAGGCACCAATATGGGTTATTTCTCTGATCCTCTCCATGTGTTCCTTAGGTGATCTGAAGGCTGAATGATAAACATAGAGAAAGATAAAGATTTCCACTATTGACAATGAGATTGGGTTTGTGATACCAATAGTATTGAGGATATCAAGGACGAAGATCGAACCAAGCACCAGTGTAAGCAGAACGGTAAAGATAACACCCAACAGGCTGAGGAGGGTGATTAACAATAGGCTCTCATTAGCCGAGTATGAACGCAACACGTACAGCATCACCCTCCCAAACCAACCAATAAACATGCAATATATTCATAATATATCCAATAATGACCATATTTATCGCACATTCTTTCGTGTGCTCCATTGTTCTAGAATCCCTGGATGTCTTGGAACCACAATGTTACCTTCCAGTAATTTCTTTCCGTAGTTTGCTTATCATGACCCCTGGTGGGATTATATAGTCCTTCTTTCTTATTCTTTTTCCAGTCCTGATGGCCTTGGCGAGATCCGCTACTGGCTTCTTGTCATAGAACTCAGCGGCTGTGATAAGTCTTCTCTTTGTGCTTTTTGCTTCGTCTAGTATGTCACCTATGCGTTCTCTCCATTTTGTGTCTCTCAGTAGGTGGTGATCCCATATTATAAGATCGCAATCCAGGTTTCTGAGTATCCTCCTCATATTATCTATTACCCTCCTAAGGTTTGTTCTTGTCATCATGTATCCGTACTGGTATGTTGGGGGGCCATCAATTATTGCTATGTCTGGCTCCTCCTGAATTATCCACTCTGCGTAGTCCTCTATGAATGGTCCCTGGACATCACTAGTATAGAGAAGTTTTGAGTCCCTATCCTCTATCACTACCCCAATAACCCAGCCCAGTCTGTCAAACTCTATTCCGTGGAACATTGGCTTAGTAAACCTTATCCTTGTCCCACCAAACACATATTCCCTGTCGTCAGCGAACTCTATATGTAGCTTATCCGTCTTTATTTCCCTGATCCACTGGTTCTGTATCCAGAACTCACACAGCGACCTAAACCTCTTCTCCCCCATAGCGAGAACCTCTCTCCTCCTCCTGTTATAGTCACCAAAATCCTTGTTTACAGCAATTGGTATCCACTCCAGAGGATTCTCAAAATCCCTCATCATTGGCTCGACAAGGAAGTCCTCTAGAGGTCTACGCAGGAAGTATGAGACCATATGTTCAAAGAATATCCTCGCCCTCCCAAACTGCGATCTATTAATATACCTATTTGGGTCTTTCACGAGGATGAGTTTCCCCCGATAAACACTATCCGCATCGAGATTACGGGTATAGGGATCCTCAAAATGATCATAGTGATAATGGGTAATAATGATTATGTCGGCAGACGACGCAAACCTCTGGATGGCCCTATACCCCATAATATTATAGAGTCCCTTCACAGAATCGGGAATCGGGAAACCAGGCTGAAGAGCGGAAAGCCCAGGATCAATAAATACCCTTACATCATCAGTCTCAACATAAACAGAGGCAGACTTAGAACCCATACTATCAAACCATACTGGGAGAAACCTCAACATCACACCACACAGCACAAACCCTAATAAAATATGATTTAATATACCTTTTCTATTCACTATCAATACCGAGAAGAAACCAGCATTCTGGGATCGGCTTATTGGAGGAGGAATATGGTGTGGTTCATTGGGTTAAGCCTTAAAAAAGAGAAATTTTTGAGAAACTACTATCTGATATAATAATTATTAGTCACCAGTATTCAGGTTGAATGCTTTTTCTTTCTTTATCTGGTGGATCGTCAGCAAATTTCCATGTGCCGACTCCAGCCTTTAGAATAACGATGTTAAAACAATCCATCAACTTGTCATTTATTAGTATCTCCTCTTCTATTGGGGATACTATAGCGTCGCATTTTATAGCTTTGCACTTTCTGTCCTCAGTAACTATCGAAATTTCAATAGCTTTGGGTAGTAAATACATCCTCGCTGGACCTCCGGTAGTTCCTAACTCTATGATCCTTACTGATTGAGGAAAAGGATATAGTCCAAGCCTCTCAGCAACAGCAACTGGTAAGATTACTTGTGGAGAATCTGTCTCAAAACCAGAATTTAGAAGTGCGGTCGAGAGGATCTCTTTTTCAGTATCTGTAGCTCTAATCCTTACTCTTACTCTCACAGCCATTTCTCCTCCCAGTCAATACCCATATGTGTCCTACTCTGCCCTTCCTTATCTTAAATATGTGTCCTACTCTACCAATTCTCCGAGGATTCATAACAAATCCACCTTCTAGGCCAGCATTTATCCAGTAGCAATAATCTAGCTATAGCCAGATTCTCAATCATTAATAGAATATTCTAGTGTCCTTATAAAGCATATAATTTAGACTCCTTGGAAAAATTATCTTTCCCTCGAATTAGTGTTTGTTGAAAATATATACACTCGAGGTCTGTGAGCCTACAATGGACTAACCCCACTCCCCCTTTTGGGGGGAGTACGGGGCTACCCTAGGCATGTCCTATTCCGCATATGTTGGTCGTTGGGTTATGTCTTTTTCTTTATTTCTTCTACTTTTTCTTCGATCTGTTCGTCGGTTGGATATCTAGTAAGCCATTCAACCTTATCAAAATCCTTATCGAATGTATATATCTCTTTCATACCTAGTTGCTTCATAAGAAGGACTGCCAATGCGTCATTTGGTTCTAGTCCATAGTTTATACCGACCGCAATAGCGTTCCTATAAAGCTCTACGGTTACATCAAGCACCTCTATCTGTTTGGTTGTAATTATAGAACTGGCTAGGCCAGCAACCTCGCCGACCGAGAGGGACTGCTTCACTATATTGCATACTTCTGATACATGTATGATGCTTGTAACCACTTTTTCATAGCCCCTAGAAATCCTCCTAATTATCTCCTTCGCCAGCAGCTTCATGGCTATGGCTGTTGGGTCGAGTTTCCTTCTTCTGGGTTTATAAAACGCATATATGAAGACATTAGCATCAAGAAACCTTACCATATTTACCACCATAGAATTTTCTCTCAAATTCATTCCAGTCTCTTATCTCGTCAACACCCAAGTCTATACTATCGAAAAACTCCTCAAGACTCTTTGCGGTGATAGGTCTAAGCTCGATGGTATGGTCTTTCTTAATAAGCAATATGGTGGTCTCCCCCTTCCCGAACAGTTCCTTTCTCCATTTGGCAGGAATTATTATTCTGCCAAATTTATCAATTTTGGCAATAACAATATCCATAATAAACACCCAAAAAGACAATCACACAAAATGGATTTTAAAAAGAATACTTTTGATGGCAAATTATGGCAGGAGTGTATCATCTGGCACTTGGTTAAATCAGCAGCAACACCTCTCAGAAACACTATAAAATTCCTAATCTAACCATATTAGCATCATATCAAGAATCCCCTGTCTCACTCCGAGGGGGATAGACAATAGTATGGTCTCCAACACCCATCCCAAGGCCTCGCTAGTAAGGCTTATATACGGAATAGGTGGAGCATTGAGGGTTATACCGAATAGGAGTGGCCCTATAGGGGGACAATTTATCTTTTCTCCAAAATGGGGACAAAATATTAAAAATCCAATTACTATCTTTCTTGTTGTGCTTGGGGGTCAGAACTATGAACATTATTGAGGAATATGATTTTGGGAGGATAAGGGTCTCTGGGAAAACATTCTTTAGGGATCTAATAGTGTTCCCCGATGAAATATTGCCAAACTGGTGGAGGAGGGAGGGGCACAACCTATGTATGGATGACCTCCAGGCCGTATTGGAGAGGAAGCCTGAAATACTTGTGATCGGGAATGGATACTCGGGAGTTATGAGGGTTCCTAAGGACATCATAGAGAAGATCGAGGATATGGGTATAAGGGTCATTGTCAGGAACACCCGGGAAGCCGTAAAGGAGTATAATAGACTTGCCAGAGAAGGGAAGAGGGTTGCCGCAGCTCTACACCTGACATGCTGAAGAGGACGTGTATGCGGTTCAAAATTATGTCCAAATACTGGTATGTTAGGAATACACTCTACATTGTTATCTATGCATTTATCGCATTGTTCCTATATGATTTCGTTGCACATCACCCCATACGTAATCCAACAACACTATTTAGTCCCCTTGACTATCATATCCCGTTCGTCTCGCTATTCGCGTTATTCTATGTCTTTGTCTTCTATCCATTCTTCATCTTTACTTTTGGATACTTCATGTATGTAAAACCAGAACGCTCCAACCAATTCTTCATATCCCTCCTCATAATATATGCTGTCTCATACGCAATCTATGTGGTATTCCCAGTCATGATGATCCGGCCAGACCCATCAGAACTCCCAAAAGACTTCCTAGGCCAAGTAATGGCCAGGTACTATGAGGTTGACCCCCCACTAAACTGTTTCCCATCACTACATGCAGCCCTATCAACAATCACAGCATATTACCTATCCAAGGAGAAACCCAGATTTGAACCAGCGTTCTGGGGAATAGCATTCATGGTGATGCTCTCAACATTGTTCGTTAGGCAACACGTAATAGTTGATGAAATAGCTGGATTCCTACTCGCCATAGGCGCTGGAATAGTCTCCCAAAAATATGTACCACCAGAACAAATACCACCCCACAACATGAACCTAAGAATATGGTTCACGGTAATACTGGCGACAATAATAACAATACTAAGTATCTCCAAGTTTCTACCTCTCTAGTCTGATCCGTATTAATGCTGAGATAGGTTTTTCCATCTGGGATAAACTACATACCTAGTTAAAAAATTAAAACTATTCAGAACGAACCATAACTCTTCTTCTATATAACAAGACACCAAGAACAGCTATGGCAAACACGGAGATTATCGTTAATGCATACACGGGCATCCTCTCAATAATAGTCTTAACAACAACAGAAGTATACGTAACATTGCTCATAACAACAGACGTTACAGGACTAACAGAAGTACTAACTACAGTCTCAGTAACAACAAATGGGGAAGGATAGTCATTAGGATCACTGGGATTCGTACCAGAGCGGATCTCGAAACCATCATCAAAACCATCACTGTCAGTATCATTGTTATATGGATCGGTGCCATAGCGAAACTCATCACAATTAGCAAGACCATCACCATCGGGGTCTAGAGAACCATCACTAGAATTTAAGGGATCGAAACCATATAAAACCTCCCAACCATCAGGCATACTATCACCATCACTATCAGCATCCCTCGGATTTGTGGAATATTGGTATTCTTGCAGGTTTGATAGGCCATCACCATCAATATCCGCCGAGGAGTCGTCCTGGAGAGGGTTAAGATCATACATTACCTCCCAGCCATCGGGCATGTCATCACAATCGGTATCATTATTATTTGGGTCTGTCCCATAGCTATATTCTTCATTGTTTAATAGTAGATCATTGTCGGGATCTATGCTTGCGTCTGAGGAATTTAGTGGATCCAGCCCATACGTTATTTCCCATCCATCGGGCATTCCATCAGAATCTGTATCCGCAATATTTGGGTTTGTCCTATAGTTGTACTCTTGAATGTTGGTTAGATTATCCCCATCCATATCTAGTGTGGCATCCGAAGGATTCAATGGGTTCAAGTTATGAGTCACCTCCCATCCATCTGGAAGACAATCAGAGTCGGTGTCCATGGAGAGAGGACTAGTTCCTTGCTGGTATTCCTCCAGATTTGTTAGGCCATCATTATCAATATCTTGGGGGGCATCCAATGCGTTCGTAGCGTTGAGGAAATACATTATTTCCCACCCATCAGGCAATCCATCGGAATCAGTATCCCCATCATTTGGATCAGAACCAAATATTTCTTCTACTAGATCATCTGCACCATCGTAATCAGGGTCAAGTATTTTGTAATTCCCTATAGGAGCTATCAGTGGCTTTGTGTCACTACCATATGCCGTGTCCCCGATGCCATCTCCATCAGAATCAGCCCCAGTATATTTGCTCCAGTAGTTCCCAAGTTGGCTGGATAGAATAACTCCATTGTAGATGTAGGAAATATTTCGTTCGGATGTCCATTGTACACTACTCCCCAAGTTGTAGGAGTCCTCGTCGTTGTTTATGAAGCTATTAAAGAATATTTTGAGTTCTGTTGAGTACTTTAGATAGAGCCCATAATAATCTTGGTTGCTTATGGTGTTGTTATAAACTATGATGTTGCTGGAGTCCTTGATGTAGACCCCATACCAGTTGGCATCTATTGTATTTGCGTGGATAAAGCTTCTGTTGGTGTCGTCGAGGTATATCCCAAAAGTATGGCCCTGTATAATGTTATTATGTATGTCATTCTCAATGGAGTCATCGGTATAGATACCGACATAGCCATTCCTTATTATGTTGCTATGTATGTTGTTCTTATTGGAATACTTCAGCTCAATAGCGATATGACTATCCTCAAACGTATTATTGTAGATGCTATTCACGTCTGAGTACAGGAGATAAACCCCATAATCCACATCAGTCATCACATTGTTATATATCCTCGCTCTACTCGTCCCCCATAGCTCTATCCCCAAGTATGTATTGGTCATGTTTTGTCCCGTTATGATCACGCTACTACAGTTCACTAGGACTATTTCTCCGACACTTTCATCTATTCTTACATATTTCTTATTCTCTAGGTAAATGAGGGGCTTACCATTGACAATATTTTCGACTACTGTATTGTTGTAGGAGTGGTAAACGTAGAGACAATCAGTGGTAAGATTGTTTTTGAAGATGTTGTTCCCATAGGCATAGTACATGTAGATACCATAGTAATCATTGTTTAGGATAGTATTGTTGTAGATACTGTTGCTACCTGAAAATCCGAGGTAAATTCCGCATCCACCATCCTCCACTCTATTATCGTGAATATCATTTTCGTTGGAATAAAAAAGGTAAACTCCGTAGTCACCGTACGCTCTGATGATATTCCCGTAGATATGGTTTCTGTCTGAGTAATATAAATAGATTCCCTCGAGTACAGAATTGCTTATGTTGTTATCATAAATATGATTGTCGGTCGAATATTTGAGAGATACTCCCCCCTTGTTGTTATCCAGGAATGTGTTGTTGAAGACGTAGATCCCACTAGACCAAAAAATGGAGACGGCCCAATATGTATTGTTCTCTATAGTGTTGTTATGGATATAGGCTCCGCTCAGCCTTACGATGCGGATCCCATCGTGGGAATACCGGATTGTACAGTTGTATATCAAGCTGTTGTTCGCCCGGTAGAGATACAGACCATAATAGTTGTCATGTATCTCTGTTCCCTTGATTATGGCATTCTCAGTGTTTATCCAGATGCCCCAACGGTCTTCATATACCTCTCCATATCCAGCATAGCTTATTTCACTATTTTCGATCCTTAACTTTGCACCACTAAAAACTCTTATGAAGTAATTATTGGACGTATTATAGGCTGTTATTATGGAATTTAATACCGTTAAGTTTCCATACACATCTATCCAGTGCTCTCCATCATATGTTAGGTTCATGTATATTGTTGTGTTTTTGAGTACTAGTGCTCCAGAGGTATTTACTATTATGCTTCCATTTATTATTAATGTTTCTCCCTCCACAACCGTAACATCATTTATCGTCCAATTCCCACTGGTTGGTGGTGGAGTCCCACTTATTGTACGGACATCTATTACTCTTATGCTTGTTTCTTGATCTCCGCATATGACTGAAGGGGAAGTTCGTATGATTGTGTTTCGTTTCCGTATTGTCTGTTGTGTTTTTATGTATATCCCTATCGCCTGTTTTTTGTTTCCCAAGGTTGCTTGTTTGTGTTCGTTCTTCCAGTTTATGTTTACCCAAAAGATACCATGAGCTTGGACTAGAAGGCCGAGCAGCAATATTACCACCAATAGGTGGGTGGATATCCGCATGGAATCACCACCCCTTCATAATTTGATAGTTAGGACATAGAAGCGGCCTGTCCGTCCGCCCCTATGTCCCAACTACTAGGTGGTGGTTGTATTAAGGATGGGGGTTTCGGGCCCCCTTCATCGGTGACTTCTCTGGGGACCCTCTTTGAGTAGGTTAATTATAATGTTGCTTTATTTTTTTTATAAGGTATATGAACAAAATGGTTAACGATCTAGCTCACAAAGTCCAAAGCTCAAGTGGTCATCTATTTTTCAAAGATATGGCTTGGAGACTTTTGTTTCAGGGGCTACATGTTGGTGGTATGTGTGGCCAGTAACATTATCGACGAAATTCTTCTAAGGATAAGATCCATAAAGGGTGAGCTCTTAAGCAAGGGTGTTATAGAGATTATACTCTACGGCTCTGTGCTTTATCCAGAAGAATTCGATAGAGGAGCCAGCGACGTTGATCTGATGCTAATAATCTGTGATGACTTTTACTCCCTAGATAAGATTTCTGACTTCCTAGAACCCATATATGAGGCCCTAAGAGGATTTCCTATAGACCCAGTAGTATATCCCCTGTCATATGTTAGGGAGAGGCTGAAGCTAAGGGACGCATTCTTCATGGATGTTATAACCTATGGGGTTCCAGCATTTGGTTCAAGGAATATAAGAGGGTTGCGGGCCTCCACTAAAGTATCTGTGGAGACTATATTGTCGGAACTGA
>CAZVPA010000056.1:13487-13996 GCA_964628995.1 uncultured Nitrososphaerota archaeon
CTTCAGGAGGCAGCAAATAGGCTCTATCATCTAGCAAAATTCACATTGGCAACATACCTCATGGCGAAGGAGGGGACATTGATCACCCGACCAAACGAGATAGCAGAGTACGCATCAAAACACGGCCTAGGCAAATACTGCGATATCATAAACACGCTCAGGGAGCATAGACGAAATATCGGGAGGATTGAGAGGGACACAGAATATTGTATCAGAAATTGGGACAAATTCATAGAGGACTCCAATACACTAGGAATGCTGAAGCTGGCATACAAACTACTCGTCGACATCCTAGAAAAACTCAACATAGAAACAACATGTAGCCCCAACGACATAATTGAAATACTGAAGTCAAAACCAGCAATAATTATGGGCAATCTACTAGTCAAAAACAAGGAATTAAGAATCACCTTAAGAATAATAAAAGGGGCCAAGGAAGATCAGGGAATACACATAGCGCGGGGTTCACTCAACAATATATTATAAGCAACATTATGAATGACATTTTA
>CAZVPA010000057.1:0-13969 GCA_964628995.1 uncultured Nitrososphaerota archaeon
AATGGCACCTTCACAAAAACAGGCTGAGCTAACACCAAAGATAAGTCTGATGGCTTTTCCAGATTCGCTCAAGAATAAGCTCCTCCAAAACTACATAAATGAGGTGGTCCTTGTGGATTTCGATAGATCCGTTGGACATATACCAAAGGGCTTTGTGTTCGGGACTGGAAAAATCATAAGCTATATCAATGACCCTGCATCGCTTGTGGAGTTATCAATAATTGCAAAGCACTCATTGGGTCTGCTACTTAAGGATGGATTTACCTTCCTTGGCCTAGTACACCTACGTTCCCAAGGATTCATTATTCTTGAGACAACATCATCACATATGCGTAAGATGACAAACATTGTTAAGAATCTTAAGAAGGCACTATCGCGTTATGCTAGCGTATCCAGCAGAACCCTAGCCTCGGTGCTTGACTCGGTGCTCTCCTAGAATCTCTCTTTTCTCAAATAGGATGATATCAAATCTATCAGCCCAACCTTCTTGTCTATCTCTAGGTCTGGATCTGAAAAACCGATAGCTTCCTCGACATCCACTCCGAGAGACTTAAATATCTCCTTGAAGACCTCTGGAACTATAGGGAAGAGCCTATCAATGCTGACAATAAGTATTCGCCCTATCCTCCCAGTAGCCGCTAGGTTTATCATCCTCACCAAACTCCTCTTGCCTACTAATGCGACATCCTTCAGGATCTCCACAACATTATAGCCCCTCTCCCTAGCGTACTTCTTCAGGAATGCCACTTGTCTGTCCAGGAAACCCCTCTCTACAAGACTCCTATCGGATACCCTCGCATAGATGACAACGTTGTTTTTCCCCATATATGTCGACTTCAATCTTTCTATCTCCGAGAGAGGATATCTAAGCCTTCCACTAGGTGTCCTCACATACTTTATCTTTCCCTCCTTCGCCCACCTATAGAGAGTTATGGGATGAACCCCAAGCATTTTCGCTGCTTGCTTAGCAGTCACATATCTCTCTTCCTCCTCCATACAGACCCCAAAACATTACCGTGAAATCATAAAAATATATTTATAGGGAAATGAACCAACCGCTTTTAACTCTTACTTTAAAAATTGTCAAATTGTAAAGATTGATTTGGCTTGTTGGAGGTGGGGGTGTTGGCATCCATCCCAGGAGTCTTCGTGAGAATAGGAGCCCACTCCCACATCAAAGGACTCGGTCTTGACGAGAAAGGTCACGCAAAATTTATTGGAGACGGAATGGTTGGCCAAGCAAAGGCCCGAGAGGCAGCTGGTCTAATAGTCAGACTTATAAAAGAGGGGAAGATGGCTGGGCGTGCTATTCTTCTAGCTGGACCTCCTGGGACTGGAAAAACAGCAATAGCCGTGGGGATAGCTAGAGAACTTGGAGAGGATGTTCCATTCGTCCAACTCTCAGGATCCCAGATATATTCTGCGGAGGTATCTAAGACTGAGGTACTGATAAGAGCTCTCAGGAAGGCAATTGGTGTTAGATTTAGGGAGAACCGTTGGGTCCTCGAGGGTGTTGTTGAGAAATTTGAGCCTCACTTTGTACAGCATCCATATAATCCATACCAGAGAGTTGTCAAGGAGGCAAAAATAACCCTGAAAACAAAGAATGAGAAAGCAACATATACTGTTGGGCCGAATGTTGCACAGGAAATGATATCGAAGGGTGTTAGAGAGGGGCTAGTCATAATGATAGATAAGGAGGGAGGACATGTAAGTATTCTTGGTGTATCCAAGGAGTCCGCAGAAGCACAGTATGATATTGGGAGGATACCTGTTGTTGATGTGCCGGGGGGCCCTGTAGAAAAACAGAAGGAGTTCATATATGTGACTACACTTGATGAGTTAGACGAGATGTTTCACCGACGTTCTAGTGGTGGTTTCTTCAGCTTGTTGTTTAGTGGGAGAGAGGAGAGGAAGGAGATTGATCCAGAGACACGCATGCATGTGGACAAGCTTGTCAGGGAGTCTGTTGAGGCTGGAAAGGCAGAAATAATTCCAGGGGTATTATTCATAGATGAGATACATATGCTTGATATTGAGAGTTTTAGTTTTCTGAATAGGGCTCTGGAGTCAGAACTAGCACCAATCGTGATAATGGCTTCTAATAGGGGGTTTACCAAGATTCGTGGTACTGATATTGTTTCCCCTCATGGTATGCCACTTGATCTTCTAGATAGACTACTAATAATCCCGACCCATCCATACAAGCCTGAGGAGATAAGGGAGATACTGAAGATACGGGCAAAGGAGGAGAAGATCGAGATCGAGGAGAATGCTTTGGAGCTCCTAACGAAGCTTGGATCAGAGATCAGTCTTAGGTATGCGATACAGCTTATGGCCCCAGCATGGGAGCGCGCAAAGTTGCATGGCCGAGACAAAATAAGTGTTGAAGATGTAAATGCTGCGAGGGAGCGCTTTGCGAGTATTGAGGAAAGTGTGAGACACCTAAGAGAGTGGGAGGAAAGATTCATGAAGTAGTGCTCTTTTTCATGTTCTCTATTTTCTCCCTGAGCATGGGTAGGAGGTTCTTCCTATAGTACTTGTGTAGGTCTTTCAGTACTCCCTCAAGCGCCTTATGTGTTTTGCGGAGTATCTCCTGGTAGTTTGCTTTTCCTTTCTCGATGCGATCCATCTCTCTTTCGAGTTCTCTTGTCCCCTCAACTGTAATAAATTTCCGGAGTTCTTCCGCCAGCCTTTTATCCATTTTTTCTAGACGTTTCGCATATGTGTTTATCCGTTTGGTCAGTAGTTCATATATTTTTATTCCCCTCTTGAGGGGGAATATCTTCTTCCTGAATGGACTTGTCTTTATGTAGCCCCTCTTGAACAGTATGTCCAAGATTATTGCGTATGTTGATGGACGACCTATGCCTTCCTTCCGCATCTTATCTATAAGTTCACTCTCAGTGAACAATGGGACTTTACTTATCTTTATTCTCTCGAGTTCCTTGACTTTTATCTTTCCTGAGAATGGTGGCAGAACGTTTATATAATATACCTTTGTGAAGCCTGGCTCAACGATTTCCGTTATCCCCTCCACACTACTACTTATCTTATCATTGAAGACAAGCCTTATTTTTGCTCTTTTTATTTTTGCTGGCTTCATCTGGCTCGCGATGAATCTCTTAAATATCTGTTGGTAGATAGCATAATGCCTCTTCGTAAATCGGATCGCGAGTACAAGTTCCCCTGTCTGAAGCATCCTGATTAGTGTGTCACCATTTATAGGCATTGTCGGCCTTATACACTCATGTGCTCCCTCCTCCGCCTCTCCCCACTTCCTAGGTTGAAATAGAGATAGATCTCCAAATGCATTCCTCACGTATTCTTTGGCCACATTTATGCCTTCTGGGCTTACCCTTGTGGAGTCTGTCCTATGGTATGTTATTAGTCCCGCCTCAAATAATTCTTGCAGTATTCTCATTGCTTCTGTTGATGACATTTTTAGCTGAGCTGAAATATCCTTGAGAAAACTTGCTGTTGTGTATGGGGGGAGAGGATTTATGACTTCTTCCTTTTCCTCCTCCACGATGACTTTTACTTCTTTTCCCTTCAGGGCATCCCATTCCTCCCGTGGAATATCACCCTCCTCCATTGTCAGGGTATAGCCATTTGAGAGTGTTACCATATACATGTAAACCCTATTCCTCCTATATTCATTGAACCTATCAATCACCCAACTCAGAACTGGTGTCTGTACACGACCAGCCGAATAGGCAAAGAATTTGGATTTTATGTTCCTGATTTTCCATAATAGATGACTAAATGCGAAGCCTACCCACCTATCGAGTATTCTCCTCACGAGTTGGGCCTCTACCCTCCTAATGTCTAGATTTCTTGGATTTTTGAGTGCCTTTCTTATTTCTGCTAGGGTTACGGCATGATATTCTATCCTTCTTATCTTATCAGCATATGGCGACAATAATAACGCTATATCAAAACCGATTTTCTCTCCTTCGGCATCTGGATCCGTCGCTATTAAGATTTCATCAACCTCATCTGCCACCTCCCTTACGGCATCCAGTATTTTCCATTGGGAGATAACATTGGTGCTTCCACAGCGAGGGCATTTTCCATATTTACCTGTAAATCTCTTACCACAGTCCCTACAGATCCCCAGTACATCATATTCTGGTACATATTCTGGACCATCCTTCTTCTTCACAACCTTTACCCCATATAGATACTTCCTCACATCAAAGAACTTCTTCAATAGTTTGTAGTCCTCCATGTCTATGTCTGCTAGTGTGAGGTCATATATGTGTCCCCGCGTCGCCATGATGTTTAGTATGTATTCTCCTGTAGCAACCTCATATACATTAAAGCCATTTATTCTTCTCCTCGCCGGTCTCCCGAAGAACCTAGCTATTGTCTTTGCCTTTGTTGGGGATTCAACTATTACTAGGGCTGAGCGGGTCAGCTCTTTGAACCTCTTTGTGATCCTTCCCTCCAAGATTGCTCTTATTGTCTTCCTATCCTTATCGATCTCCCTCAAGATTTCCCTGAGATTGAGCTTCTTGAAGTCGTGCCATTCTATTTTTTCCACGTACCACCTAGTTCTCCTCTTGAGTGCCTCGAGTAGTTTTTTCCTTCTTGTAATGATTACTGCCAGACCCTTTGTTATGCCTCCCGCATAGAGTCTAGAGGTCCTGCCGGATCCCTGAATATACGTCTTCGCGTCGGGGATATGTATGAATAGCCTGCCTCTTATTTCCCTTATTTCCACGAAGGGGCTCTTCTTGAGGCCTTCAACCACATCCTTGTCTTTCAGTAGTTCCTTCACCATGTTCAGTATATCCAGACAGATCTTCCTTATTGCCTCCAGTTTTCTTGATGGAAGCTTTTTTCCCTCCATTATTGCCTCCACTATCTGTTGTTTTTTCACTGAGCGTAGCTTCATGAATTTTGTCCTGAAACTGCTTAGTAGCCTTAGTGCTTGTGCTTTCTTTTTCTTGTCCTCAATAAATTCCACCATTTCATTGAGCATTATAAAGCCTTTTATGGGATGAGTTTTCTCTGTAACTTCAAGCGGAAACCTGAAGTGGGGGACACCAACGAATATTGCGTACCTTATTAGTTGTGGTATATCCAACCCTCGTGCAAGCTTGCCGTAGTATGATGCCGCACCAATGAGTATATCGAGTTTCTCTTCTGCGAAGTCCTCTATTAGTTTATCAATGTTGACTGGCTTTGTCGCGTCTCCCACCTTGAATCCTAGTTTCTCAAGCTGTTCCACTATTCTGTCTACGAGTCCTCTCTTTATACGGTACATGAATATTATTCCTCCTTTACCAAGTTTCTTGGCGAGATTTACAACAACATCTTTCTCTCCTTTATCTGGTATGTAGTATGAATCAACTATGTTTCTGAGCCCCCCTCTTGTCGAGCCTATGGTGAAGTTTAGTAGTTCCCTGAGTATCTTGACCCTTAACCCCCTAGCAGCCCCCGTCGCTGTGGCTATTATTACTTGGCCTACTGGGTTTTTCTCCCTATACTTCTTTATTTCCCTCCGAAACATGTTTGTTTCTTGGGTGAGCTTTTCGCGTGCCTTCTTTGGGAGATACATGAAGTTCTGTTTTTTCCTTACAAGCTCAAGCGCCTTGTCTATATGCTCCTGTTTGAAACCGACAAGGAAGAGTACTCTATCTATGTTTTGGGATGACTTCAATAATGCGTCGACATCATCAACGAATACTAAGTCGAAGAATATGTTCTTTATGAGGTCGAATCGTCTAGCGAGGAATTTTGATGTTATCACCATAATGTCGAATTTCTTTGACCCTACCCTCTTCATAAACTCCTTCTTCTCTCGGGTAGGCATCTTGGCATGATAACCAATGACTGTGATTTTTCTCCCCAGCTTACCCACATACTCCCTGAGCCTCTTGAGTACATGGCTAACGAGGGCTGCTGTTGGGACGACAAATAACGTCCTCTTGCCCTTAAGAGCCATATATATTGCCGCAACCATACCAAAGTATGTCTTTCCAAGACCTGTTGGTGCGGTTATGGAGAAACTTATCCCCTTCACCAACCGTTTAGCCCAAGTCCTTTGGGCACTCCAGAGTCTATTACCACTCACCTTCTTTGAGATCTCATTTATACGCTCCGCCTCTACCTCCAGCTCTACTATCTTCTTGAACATTTTTCCACGCTCATAGTTTATGTGTTTATCCAAGTACTTGAGGAATTGGACACGATTTTTCTTTGCCTTAATTCTTCTAATCTGGCTGAGCTTTATCTTTAGACACTTACTACACGGTATCCCTAGGGCAAGCCTCTTACTACTTATCTCCCCACCGCAATTTGGGCATGCATTATTAAATATTATCGGTGGCAAATCTAGGAGCCATATGGCTTCGTTTTTTTCCTTCGTCCTTGTCAGAATCTTCACCATACTTCAATTCCGATTTATAATACTAAAAATTCCAGACTATTATTTAAAGGAGAAATTATATTGACCACCCCGATTCGCATCGTTGATGGATATGTTGCGGCTGGCAGTAATGTCGGACAATGTAAAGATATCCTATGAAGACGAAGGCTATGGGCCAGCAGTCCTCCTCATACATGGGTGGGGAGCCACAAAAAACTTCTGGAGATCCATCAGAGGCATCGAGGGCTTCAGACTAATAATCCCGGATCTCAGGGGGCATGGAGAGTCGGATAGATCAAAGGATTATAGGCGCGAAAGAATAATACTGGATATGTACGAGCTTATTACTGGCTTAGGGGTAAGAGAACTAAGCATAGTGGGGCATAGCCTAGGGGGAATAATAGCGACAAAGCTTGCTGTCTCTTTCCCGGAGCTCAAGGTAGGAAAACTTATCCTTGTTGCGACACCACCAGAGTTCAGAATTGGCACGCCAAAGAGAATAATAATGGGTCTCATGCTCTACCTCTTAACGCCAATAATGAAGAGAACATTCACCCCAAAGACGCTCCATGACCCAAAAACCGAGATCCTAAGATTCATATGGAGAGAAAGCGCAAGAGGGAGCAAGAAGGCGTATATGAAATTCCTAGCAGCATTCGATAATGCATCCATAATTGATGATCTTGACGAAATAAAGGCACAGAAAATAGCAATAATCCCATCAGACGACAAAATAGTACCGACTGAGTACCAGAGGGAGATATACTCTGAGCTATGTGACAAAACCATCATCATTGAAGATGCTGGCCATAATGTGATGCTTGAGAAACCAGAGGAGTTTAGAAAGGTACTAGAAAACATCCTGAGAGAATAAATAAGTATCAACACTAGATATATCCCCGAAGAATGAGTATTGTTGCTAGGAAGTCAAGGATCATCAGGATATAAGGTATCCTCAGTGTGTCCATCTTGTCCCAGATAGCCGCAATCTTCTCCCTATCGATCAACCTGATCCTCCAAAGCCTCAATACTATGGATAACAAAACTCCTATAAGAATAGCATATTCGGAAACAAAGAACCCCAGAACCAGCGCACATATGGCTGGGAATATTAGGTGGCCATCACATTTATCATAAGCGATGAGAAGACTAATCAACAGAACGATAGCGGATGTTATTGTTAGGACTAGCTCCATAATGTGGGTATCGTGGGTCATCGAATACAGAACTATCGATGGGACGCCATAGAAAAGCACAATTGATATTATCTCACGGAGAAAACCATATACTGGATCTGGCTTTGGGTTCTTTTTGATTAGTAGGTTCCCAGACAACTCCATCATACCTACAGTCGATGTAGCTAGAAAGAAGAATGGACTAAGCATACTAGGCCACCATCCCTCATAAATTCTTTTTCTTGTTTAAGTATGCGATATATGTGTGAGGTAGGATTGGACAATAATATGGATCAGAAGATCTATGTGGTTGGTTCAGAGATAAAGAATGATATCGTTGAGGAGTTCTCCAGAGTATTCCGTGGACTCCATAGGAATTTCTGGTATGCGTTGAGGATCTCAGTGTTGATCGTTATAAGTTTCTTTGAGTGTGAGAAGTGTGGTAGGTGCTGTATGTATAGTCCCCCAGTATTTAGGAGGGATGAAGCAGAAAGAATAGCTGGGTTTCTGGGAAAAAGTGTGGATGAGTTGCCGCTAACGATGTTCGTGCAGTTTTTCGATGTTTATTACAGAGCCCCAAAGCCATGCCCATTCCTCGACAAGGAGAATAAAAAATGCCGTGTATATGAGGTGAGAGGAGCGAGTTGTAGATCGTTTCCCCATGAATGGCTTATGTATGCCATGATTCCTACATATTGCCCAGCTGTATTCAAAGCTATCAAAAAGGCCACCAAGTTCATAAAGGAGAACAAAGAGAAAATTCAGGTCGCGATTGAGATCATGGAAAATGACCTTAAGAGGCTGGCAGGAGACTCCAAGTTCAAGGATAGAATGCGTTACATGGAATACGGCCCCCTCGTTAAGAAGCTCATGCAAGTTTTAAATTCCTAAAAACTTATTCTTAGTAGGTATTTTTTGATCCCAATAGATGTGGTTTAAGGGATTTTGTATGCCGTTGCCAGATAAATATAAGAACTTTAGTGAGTGGTATGAGAAGGTGACTGAGGAGGCGGAGATTATAGATAAGAGATACCCAGTCAAGGGCATGCTTGTCTGGAAACCCTATGGTTTTAAGGCACTGAAGCTTACAATAGGTATCTTGGAGCGATTACTTGAGGAGTATGGGCATCAGGAGGCATATTTCCCCATGCTTGTCCCAGAGGAGGTATTCGAGAAGGAGAGGGATTTTTTAGAGGGGTTCAGCGGGGAGACATTTGTTGTTGAGAGGACAATCTCCAAGAGGCTGACACGGAGGTTTCTGCTGAGGCCTACCTCCGAGACAGTGATGTATTATATGTTTAGTCTATGGGTAACATCATATAGGGACCTACCAATAAAGATATACCAGACGGTAAATGTTTTCAGATATGAGACAGAGCAGACCCATCCAATACTTAGGGTTAGGGAGATAATACGTTTCAATGAGGCACATACTGTACATAGAACGTTGGAGGAGGCGGACAAACAAGTTATGGAGGGGATAGAGATATATAGTAGGTTCTTTGACGAACTCCTAATACCATATGTTATCCTGAAGACACCTCCCTGGGATACATTTGCTGGTGCTGAATATAATTTTGATTTCTTCACATTAATGCCGGACAAGAAGGCGATAGAGCTAGGGTCGGTCATAAATCTGGGGCAGAAATTCGCAAAGGCTTTCGACATAAAGTTCCAAGATCGGGATGGGAAGTGGAAGTATGTATATCAGACATGCTATGGTGTCTCTGAGAGGGTCGTGGGTGTAATGATTTCTGTCCATGGTGATAATAGGGGGATCATATTCCCACCCAAAGTAGCCCCAATACAGATAGTCATCATACCCATCCCTGGAGAAGAAATACTCGACAAAATACTGGAGAAATGCAGGGAAATCATGGATAGGCTAAAGAAGGCCGGATACAGGGTTCATCTTGATGATCGAGAGGATCTCACCCCGGGAAAGAAATATTACTGGTGGGAATTCCTCGGAGTTCCACTAAGGATAGAGATTGGGGGAAGGGAAGTGATGGAGAAGAAAATAACAATTGCACGAAGAGACATATTTAAGCGTGTCACTATCCAAGACGATATGCTGGAGGAAACAATAGAAAAACTATTCTCTGAGATCTCAGAAGAGCTCCGTAGACGGGCAAAAGAATGGTTTGAATCGAACATATTCACGGCAACAACTATTGAGGAGGCCATAAGCAAGTATAATGAGAATGGAGGAATAATAAAGCTACCATGGTGTGGATCGGATGATTGTGGACTGAGGATTGAGGAAGAAACAGGCCTATCTGGCCTTGGCCATAATCCTCGGGAAAAAGCAGAGGGGCAATGCGTGGTGTGTGGTAGTGAGGCAAAGTATTACTTCTATATCGGGAGAAAATACTAGCATCGGCCTTGGTAACATATTATATTATTCCGAGATCGACTCTGATCTACAAAAAATTGGAGTCCTCGCGGAATGCATAAAGAGGATAAGACGCAAGTATAAGGC
Organism: uncultured Nitrososphaerota archaeon; assembly: GCA_964628995.1. Taxonomy (GTDB): domain Archaea; phylum Asgardarchaeota; class Njordarchaeia; order Njordarchaeales; family Panguiarchaeaceae; genus Panguiarchaeum. The sequence continues at coordinate 10,034 of CAZVPA010000057.1, forward strand.
TCTTAGGATTATGTCTTACATATTATTACTCGCGTATGTGATTGTGGGGGTATCCGTCTATGATGAACTCCATGGAGTGTTGCGGTACCTCTTCTATGTGAGTATGGTATATGCGGTGATACTCGCAATATTCCTCATAATGACAAAGCTACGGTTGCTCCTACCAATGAAGTACTACATATACATACATGAGATACCAGCGAGGCGGGAGCATAAATCAATAGTCCTCGTATCGCAATACTATCCAAGCGGTAGGAATGTAACAATAATACCGATAGACACGGTTGACCGCATAGGAATAATTAGGGATAAGAAATATATTAGGTGCGCAAGATCAACAATGGAGGGATCCGAAATATTCATAACGAACAGGAATGGCAAGGAGATAGTGAGATTCGGCTTCTACTGTGATGAAAAACAGGTAGAGAAAACAGCAGCGGAACTGTGGGAGATCGTGAGAAGCATCAAGGAAAAGGAACACCAATAATAAGGAACCAAACATAGGGACATGGTGGGAGAAATCAAGAGGAGAGGATACAGCATAGGGATCGACATAGGAGGAACATTCACAGACATCGTTGTCCTAGACCATGAGAACGGAACCATAGCAAGAGTACTTAAGGAAAAAACCACACCGAAAAACCCAGCAAAAGGAGCAATAAGAGCAATAAATAGACTGGAAAGAAATATTCTTAGGAGGACAGAACTAATATTTCATGCAACAACAATAGCTACAAACCTCCTGCTGGGACAGCTTGGCCTAGATATACCAAAATGCGCACTGATAACAACAAAGGGGTTCAGGGACATCATCGAGATTGGGAGACAAAGGAGGCCTGAACTATACAACCTCTTCTTCGAGAAACCCAAGCCCTTGATCCCACGCAGGTTCAGATATGAGGTAGATGAGAGAGTTGATCCCTCTGGGAGAGTACTGAGGAGACCCAGTAATGAAGAAATAAGAAGAATAGCTGAGGATATTAGGAGGAACAACATAGTATCGGTGGCGATATCGTTCATAAATAGTTATGCCAATCCAGAAAACGAAAAGGCCGTTGAGAAAATACTCAGAAAGCTCATACCGGGAATAATGCTGAGTATTAGTAGTGAAGTAGACAACCAGTACAGAGAATATGAGAGGACAGGCACAACAGTAGTAAATGCGGTACTAATGCCTGTGGTCTCGGAATACCTAAGGAAACTCGACCAAGAACTCTCCACATTATGCCCAAGGGGGAGACTACTGATAATGAAGAGTGATGGGGGAACATCAGGAATAGAATTCGTGAGTAGGAGACCAGTAAGCATAATAGAGAGTGGCCCGGCATCAGGAGTAATAGCATCAAGATTTATCGGAGGCCTTCTCGAAGAAAGAAACATAATAAGCTTCGACATGGGGGGAACAACAGCAAAGTCTGGAGCGATAGTTGATGGAAGACCAATAATAACAACCGAGTATGAGGTAGCTGGAAAAATACACGCTGGAAGAATAATCAAGGGGAGCGGATATCCCGTGAGATACCCATTCATAGACCTAGCGGAAATATCCTCAGGAGGAGGATCAATAATATGGATAGATAAAGCGGGAGGACTAAGGGTGGGCCCGATATCAGCAGGGGCGGATCCAGGACCAGCATGCTACGGAAAGGGGGGACGAGATCCCACAATAACAGACGCAAACCTCGTATTGGGGAGGATTGGGGAGACAACGCTTCTAGGTGGAGAAATGAGGATATATAGGGATCTATCGTTGAGAGCATTCAAAGAGAAGATATGTTCTATATCGAGCTATGACCCCATAGAGGCTGCTGCTGGGGCAATAAAAATAGCAAATGTCCTCATGGGAAAGATACTCAGGATAGTGACTATTGAGAGAGGGCTTGATCCGAGGGACTTTGCCCTAGTAGCGTTTGGTGGAGCCGGACCAATGCATGCGTGCGCACTAGCAGAGGGATTGGAGATACGGAAGATAATAGTGCCGAAGTTCCCGGGTGTATTCTCCGCGGTGGGTCTTGTTGTCGCTGATGTAAAGCATGTATACCTATGCCCAATAATGAGGACTGCTGACCAGATAGAAATCGATGAACTGTGTGAAAAATTTTGTCTCCTGAGGGATAATGCGGTGAAGGATCTGAGTAGGCTGGGTTTCTCCTCGGATAGGATCACGATTTGTTGCTATCTAGACATGAGATATAGGGGGCAGGGATACGAGTTATTGGTGGAGATCCCGGATATTGAGGCCATGGGGAGTATTGGCGCGATCGTCGAGAGATTCCATTCAAAACATGAGAGGGTATATGGATATAGAATAGAGGATGAGGATGTGGAGTTAGTGAATATGAGGGTTGAGGCCATTGGTCTTGTTGGAGGGGTAGAGTTTATGAGGATAAAGACGAGAGGTAGGGAGAATCCTGAGGAGGCAGTTAAGGAGTACAGAGAATGCTATTTTGAGACCTTAGATGAGTTTATTCGCGTTCCGGTCTATGATAAGAACAAACTCTACGCTGGAGACACGATATCTGGCCCAGCAATAGTAGAGCAGTACGACGCCACAACAATAGTATATCCAGGATGGAATGCCAGAGTAGACCAGTATGGAAACATAATAATGAGGTATGAGAAGCATGGTTGACCCCATAACTAGGGACGTGATCAAGAATTCCTTGGAATATATAGCGGAGGAAATGGGGATCGTCCTTAGGAACTCGGCATATTCCTCGAACATAAAAGAGAGAATGGATCATAGCTGTGCTGTGTTTGATTCTAGGTGTAGGATGCTTGCGCATGCGGAACATATACCAGTACACCTTGGTGCCATGCCATTTGCGGTTAGGGAGGCAGTAAGATTTTTCGATGAACTATCGGAGGGCGATATGATACTCGTTAATGATCCCTTCCTAAGCGGGACTCACCTTCCAGACCTAACATTAATAGCCCCGGTATTTGAGGGAGGGGAGTTAGTTGGCTATGTTGCGAATAGGGCACATCATAGTGATATTGGAGGGAAGACCCCTGGCTCTATGCCTGGGGATGCTATAGAGATCTTCGAGGAAGGATTAATAATTCCCCCAGTAAAAATAGTTAAGAGGGGTAATATAGATAGAGAGATACTGCGTATTGTGATGGCTAATGTGAGAACACCACGGATTAGAAAAGGGGATATACTAGCACAAATAGCGGCCAATTTGAGAGGGATCGAAAGACTCAGGGTTCTCGTAAACAAGTATGGGGCTAAGACATATATGGAGGCCGCCGAGGAGATCCTCAATTATACTGAGCGGCTGGCTAGAAGTGAGATTTTGGAGATGCCGAAAGGGGCAAGTGAGGCTGAAGATTTCCTAGATGATGGTGGGGTCTGGGAGAGACCGATAAGAATACACACCAAAGTAACGATAGAGAAGGACAGGATTATTTTTGACTTTAGTGGAACCGATGATCAGGTCAGGGCACCAGTAAATGCACCAAGAACAGTTACGCTCTCCGCGATATATTTCGTGTTTAAGTGCATAATAGACCCCACAATACCCTCCAATGAGGGAACATACAGACCAGTAAAGGTTATAACGAGGAGAGGAAGTGTAGTTGATGCGGAGAAACCCTACGCAGTGGTAGGAGGGAACGTGGAGACATCCCAGCGGATTGTTGACGTTGCCTTCCGGGCATTAGCAAAACTAATACCAGAGAGAATACCCGCGGCATCGCAAGGAACAATGAATAACATTGCGTTTGGGGGGATGGATCCGAGGACAGGGAGTCCATTCACATTCTATGAAACAATCGGGGGAGGGTTTGGTGCGAGACCAAACAAAGATGGCGTCGACGGAGTCCACTCTCACATGACAAACACGATGAACACCCCAATAGAGGAAATAGAGAGAAATTACCCAATAAGGATACTGAAGTATGGTTTGAGGGAGAATAGTTGTGGAGCGGGAA
>CAZVPA010000058.1:0-13537 GCA_964628995.1 uncultured Nitrososphaerota archaeon
GCCATGTTCTCCCCCAATGATCTGGCGGGCCTTCTCTACGACGTCTTCCAAGCGTCCACCAAGAAAATCTTGGATTATCTCGTTGATATCTATCTCCTTCTTAGAGATCTTTGGTTTCTTTGGACTTATACTGGTTTCTTCTGGGAAGTATATTTTTAGATCGAGGTGCTGCTTGTTCTTTATGAATTCTGAGACTGATCCCAATATTTTGACCATGCGCAATAGGTACTCCACAGACGGGGGGTGCTTTGTTATTCTTTTCCTTATCAATTGCTTCACTGCCTGTTTGGATATTGGGTCAAAATTTATCTGCTCTGGAGACAGACCCGAATCCGCAAGGTCAGCAAGTATATCATCAACAAGTCTCAGGAACGCGTCACTCTCCAGATCTGTTATCAATACAAATATGAATTGACCCCCATATCCAAGATATACATGTAGGTTTTCGAGTTCGAGGTGTCTGGGTTTCTCACTAAGAATCTTGGACATGGCATGCGTGATTGCTGTTAGGATCGAGGCGAATAAGGATTCCCGCTCCTCAGTAAGCAGACTAACAAATTGTTCATCAACAAGAAGAATGCCCCCAGAGTCAAAAAGTAAGTAACCAACTATCATGATCTATCCCGAAGTATGTGTAGGTTCTACTAAATTTAAAGTCAACTAATTTTTTGCTGATCATCCCCTCTTCATCCGCTAGTAGGGAGCATTATCTCATTAGTATATGTGGCTTCTGGATAGAGAAGTACCAAAATTTTTGAAGCCTCAGTGCTGGGAAAAATATATAGGGGGCTGGGGAGGCCCTATGCTCCATAAAATTCCTGATATATCATGGATCTACGGATCCTATCAATGTCCCTCTTATGTTTTATCTCCGGGCCTATGGATTTCTCCCCCTTAAGTTTTACCCACTGCTCTATGGAATAGGAATATTGTTTCTGGATCTTGTCCCTATAGATGTCCGATAGTACATTGAATGCGCAGAATGGTATAAGTCTTCCGTCCGGCACTAGGTAGTGAATGTTACATCTCATTACGCGTCCTATATCATAGTTATATAGGTCCATGAAATGCATCATCCCGAGGTATAGCATCTTGTAGTGGAATTTCCCGAGGGCATCATAGTTATGTCTGAAGAGGATACTTCTGATGGTCTTTTTGATGTTGAGTTCCTTGGGGGCACGCGAATAGTTTATGAATTTTCCTATATTCCACATCAGTGACAGGGCCACCCTTATCTTTCTTAGTTTCCTCCTAATACCCCTCGTCCCAGCCAAATATTCTGCCTTTTCTAGGAAGTAATCATATAGGGCTTCGACATCAACGAAGTCAGTTATGGGTGTGTATCCATCCACGATTTTCTTCCCATTCTTCTTCCTTATATGGGGGTAGACATAGGTAGCAACCCCGCATGCTGGATCATTCACCATTACTATCTGGTTTTTCTCTGTTATTTCTTCAATAAATCTCGAGATACCATATGTCCATGGGACAGGATACCATGCCTCCCTCCCTATTTGTCCATCCGTTTGTTTCTCTATAAGCCTTAACACATCGGGTATCGTTATCCTGATTTTCTTTCTTTCCTCTCTTGGGACGCTGCCAGTTATGGAGACTGGTTGAAAGTTGACTCCCCTCACAACCCTCATATTTAGGGCGGCCGTCCTAATAATATCCCCTAGTTCCTCCGTATTGACTCCAGGAATGACACATGGGACAAAAACAACACTGGTTAAGCCTCCCTCATAGAAGGCATCCAATATGAAGGGGATTTCCCAATGGTTCTTTGGGTTAGACTTTGGTGTGACTCCATCAAAACTTAGATATACAGTATTTACGCCTGCTCTTCTTAGTTCTGAAACAAACCTGACTGCCTCTCCTTTCCCATTATTCCACCACATCCGTGCGATTCGAAGACCATTTGTGTTTAGCTGTACATGAATTATCCCCTCATTCCTAATTGCTCTTACCAAGTCAATTATGTCGTCCCGTAGTAATGGTTCGCCGCCAGTTATCTGTACCGCCGATGGCGTGTATGGCCCCTGTTTTCTTAGAATCCTAACCATCCCTACGATCTCCTCTATTGATGGTTCATATACGAATCCAGCCTTCTCGGCATAGAAAAAACAATACCAGCAACTCAAATCACACCTATTGGTCGCAACAATGTTGGCTAGGGCTGTCTGGTTCATATGTATTGGGCATAGACCACAACTAAATGGACATGGCTCAGAAAGCGGGGTATTCGTCCCCCTTATCCTCCTAGGGGGAGCCCTATACCTAAGAACCTTCCTGTAGAGACTGGCATCTGACCAGTATATCTCCTCTATCTCCCCATGTTCTGGACAAATCCTTCTAATGTATACTTTGCTATCCCTCTCAAAGATAACTCCATCTAGGATCCTATAGTCATGGGGACACAAAGTTTTTGTCTCACGAATAGGGATATCATCAGCCCTAAGTCCATATTTCTCCCTGATAGATCCATACTCATCAGGCTGGATCTCCCTATGCATATGGATACCCAAAAAAGCACATAGTCAAAAGTCGTAAAGGGAAAGAAATCTAGCAAAGCTATACTAAAACTATAGGTAGACTGTAACTAATGTAAATATCTCTATTTAATAGTTTCTGTCTCTCAGCCTTGTTTAGTCCCTACAATACTACTATCAGGTTTTGGTGGTTCCAGCATGACTGTTGTGTTCATGATCAAATATTTCAGACCGTGGAACCCTCATCATTAGGCTCGGCACTTCTCCTTTTCATCATCCTATAGATTATTGAGAATAACCAGTTATAAGGGAAAGATTTTTGGTTACTTTTAATGTAGTATTTTTGGTTTTTGGTTGTGGTTGCTTATGCTTACGAAAAAAATTGCCCAAGAGATCCTGAATAGGTTGGTTGAGACCTGTGAGAAAGCCCCCCAGGGCGTGGTTAGCCTCATATTATTTGGCTCTGTCGCGAGAAATGATTTTGACCTAGATAGTGATATTGACATAATGGTTGTTTCAACAGATCCAGAAGAATCAAAACAATATTTTAGGGCGGTTGTGGACGAATTATTTCTAAGGTATTCCGTGCCAATATCGGTGATATATGTCAGGCCAGAGAGATTGGAGAAAAAGGATACGTTCATCCAGAATGTACTCAAGGAGGGGAAGGTTCTATGGGGCCGCAAGAAGACGAGGTAAAGCTCCTGATAGAGAAAGCCTAGCAAAGAATACAAGTCGCCGCGAGGATGCTAGATGAGGGCTATCTAGAGGATCCCATAAATCGGGCATACTAGGGGCCTTCTACGCTGTTTTGGCGGTACTATTGGCGAAGGATATAAGAACCATATGAATCAGCATTTTTTGGGTTTATTTATATGGAGCGTTCATGACCTTAATTTCTTTGTTCTCTACAATAACCTCTGATCCTGTACGTACTTCCACGTACTTGTCCCCGTATTTTTCCATAACATATCTCTTCGCGGGATCACCACTACAGTGGGCTGGACACATAAACCGTGAGATCGAGGCCAGTCTATCTATGGATTTTTTAGATGGGCTGTGGTAGCCACCGATAACTAAGAATATTTCTTCCCCAGATAACTCCATCAGTTGAGCAGATAGTTTGTCTACCCCTGGATGACTACACCCAACAATAACCACCAACCCTGTGTTATCGATCCTAATCCCCATGGCTATTTCTCTAATACCGAATGGGGAGGATCTCGCTGGGCCACTAATCCAGACGTCATCCATAATCTCCTGTGGTTTATTAACCACTACAGGATCCAGTCTCCATTTCCTCAAAAAATCCACATTACCAGGCGGCACATATACTTTTAGGCCAGGCTTGACCTCACCAATATACTGGAAACCCCCATAATGGTCCCAATGGTGATGGCTTAGGACACAGAACTCTGTTTTCCCGATCTCTACTCCCATTTTTTCGATATTATGCCTCAAGATGTCGGGTCTTGTATCCGCATCAAATATTGCTGATTTATCATCCATATCGATATATACACTCCATCCCCAATCGTTCTTTAATCCCGGTGCCGGTACATTATCATTGATGACAAGTAGTCTTACTTTCCTCATTGATAACCCCCAAGGGAACCCTAACCTCCCTGCTTCTCGATATTTTTCAGTAGGTTGTTCACTATTCTATCGAATTTCTCTGATAGAAACTTATCCTCAGATATAAATGGCATCCCCTTATCAGTCAACTCCACGATCCTTGGATCGAGTGGTAGATCCCCCAAGAATGGTATTCCTAGAGTCTTCGCAGTAGTCTTGCCTCCACCGCTCCCAAAGATATATGTCGTTTTTCCACAGTGTGGGCATCTAAACCCATTCATGTTCTCTATTATTCCCAGTACTGGGACATTCACTATCTTCGCCATGGCCACAGCTTTCTTTGCGTCATGGAGCGCTATCCTTTGTGGTGTAACAACGACTATGACCCCAGTAAGGTCTGGTATGTTCTTCATAACGGTTAATACCTCATCCCCCGTCCCTGGCGGTAGGTCTATGAGTAGGAAATCTAGGTCACCCCATTTTACCTGTGCAAGGAATTGTACTATCGCCTTCGACACTAGGGGCCCCATCCATATTACTGGAGAATCCTCCTCCGGGAGGAGGAACTGTATTGACATTATCCATATCCCTAGCGGACCCTTAAACGGAATTATCATATCGTCCTCTACTTTTGGTGTTTTGTCCTCTATCCTAAGTGCTATTGGTATGTCTGGCCCATAGATATCTGCATCCAAAACCCCCACACTAAAGTTTTTCATTGCCAATGCATATGCGAGATTCGCCGTTACTGTTGTCTTTCCGACACCCCCCTTCCCCGACATTATGGCGATCTTATATTTTATTTTGCTCATGTTCTCCTTAACTTTCTCTCTTAGGTCTGAGACCAATACTGGCTTCTTCCCTTCTTGCAATTATGGTCACCATTACTATCTGATTTTTAAATCATTATCACTCAAACTATATAATTTTTCGATATGATCCACAATGCTCCATATATCGCGGGATACAATCGACTCTGGATGTGTCCTTATTATAGGCACCCCCTCGACATACGCCTTCAATGCATCAGGATCGTAATGTACATCGAATAATTTTGCTGAGTACCTCTTAGAAAGTTTAACTATTAAATCTCTATTTCCTCCAGAAATCCCACTCTTATTTAAAACCACTATTGTAGTCTTGTTGAGTTTTTGAGTCAATCTTAAGAATATTTCCAAATCTCTAGCACCAAGTGGTGTTGGTTCCGTTACAGCAATCACCAAATTCGCATCCTTGATCGTGAGCCATACCCCCGCACCAGTTCCAGGTGCGGAATCTATAACCACATAATCATAATTAGTGAAAAATTTTGATGCTTCCTTAAGTGTATTTAGTGTTACAAAAACATGTTGCTTTACACCAGCATCAACTTCTCCCTGTATGAGGTCTAGTTCTCCATTTGTGCCCCTATAGATCACTCCAAACCTGCGTTTACCCTCCCGTATTGCGTTTACATTACATACATACATACATATGCTACATCCTTCACATAATTCCTTAAGAAGCACTGGAATCTCCCCCTTCTTTCCTATTAACGCGTGTTCTGGACATTTTTCTATACATTCTCCACACCCATTACATAGCTCGGGTATGATTATCGGTCTAAAACCAAAAACTTCGTGTACACTCTCTCTCCTGATGCCGAGGAGCATATGGTCTATTGGGGATTCCACATCAGCATCAACTAGGAGAACTTTATACCCCCTCGCAACGAGCGCTGTGGCAATATTTATGGAGATGAATGATTTGCCTGTTCCTCCTTTCCCACCACCCACAGATATTACTCTTGGCTCCCTACTCACTAAATCTCACCAATATTTTTTCCGCTATTTCTCTCAGACTTTCTGTAGCTTTTGAATCAGGGGCAAAATCGAGGAGGCTCTGCATGTTAACGTAGGCTCTAATGACAGCATCGTCAAAAGGTATCATGCCAAGTATTTCTACATTTTTTTCAGAGGCCCATTTCTTAATATATTCTAGAAAGTCGATGTTTATATCGAATTTATTCACGATGACCCCTATCTCTACCCCGAAGGTTTTCCCAATCTTGATAACCTTGCTCGCAGTATCAATGGAATATCTTGTTGGCTCAACAACAACTATAAGAAAATCAGAACCAGCAATCGACGAGATAACGGGACCTCCTATCCCCGCGGCAGCATCAACAAAAACATACTTTGCCCCAGCCTCTCTAGCTTTCCCCTTAACAATCTCTACGAGCCTACCCGAGTGTTTCCTACCTATCTCAAGCTCCCCAGTTATAATATCGCAATACTTTGTTTTCCCAACAACTATGGATCCCGTCTTCACCTCTTTCATACTTATAGCCTTAACTGGACAAAGCATACTACAGAGCCCGCATCCCTCACACATCTCATTTATTATTACCGGCCCAGAATTCCAATCAATGGCCCCAAACCTGCACGAACTGAAACATTCACCACAAGAAATACACTGATCATAATCAATAACCGCCACCTGACTATCATAGATATGCTCTCTATATGACTCCTCCACCCCGCCAAGAGCTATAACAAGATCTGGAGCCTCAACATCAGCATCGACACCAATAACACTCAGACCCCTGATGGAGAAAAAAGAAATTAGAAATGCAGACACTGTGGTTTTTCCGGTTCCTCCCTTACCACTAGCAACAACAATCTCGATGGAGCGGGTCATGGGTCTCACAGAGAAAAACCAAGGATTCTAAGGGCCTCCCTGAGTGGGGTTCCCGCACCAATTTGCCTAAACTCTATTCCTAATCCCCTGAGCGCTGCAGCGGCATTAGGACCAACATGAGGCCCAACCACGATGTTGACTCCTAGATTAGCAAGCCAATTGGCGACCGCAGGACCTACTCCTCTCGCTCCACCCCCAAATTGGTTAGCCACGATCTCAAGTTTTACTACTCTGCTATTTTCTATGTCTACTATCGCGAAGAAGGGTGCACGAGCGAATCGATAGGCAATGATGGATTCAAGGCTATTGTTGTTCTCTAATGCGATGGCTATTCTCATATCCAACCACCACTACAAAAATAATTATAATATTACAAATAAATTTGTAATGTTATTATCAACATACGGCATAGACATCATAACATCTACAGGTAGACCTAGGGTACTCCCATAACAGATCCACGTCCTTATTTATTCCCTAGCGATCTGGATAAGCTTGTTCTCTATATCTATCTCCATGATGATATCTCTGAGACATGTCCTTAGTTCTCTTGGCAAGACGTTTTTCCTTAGATTAAACCATGCGAGTATGTCTGCTATCTCTATCGGCTCTCTTGGCTCGCATGCCGCATTTAGTATTCCTAGGAGCTCCTTGTCGACAATAATTCTAGGTCTATTGCAGTATTCTCTAATGATGTCGTATAATGCTGCTTTAACAATCCTGTTTATTTTTGTGGTAAGTTTTTGTCTCGGTATTCTGGGGTATAGGTTTCTCAGAACGCTTCTTAGTCTCGGATAATTCACCTTAACACATAGGAGCTTTAGGCCGCTACAGAACTCGCACAATAGTCTCAGAGCCATCTTCTTCAATCGTAGCGAGAATTTATACATATGGATGCTGTCAACACGGAGTCTTCGAGCTATGGCAGACCAACAGCTCTTTATATCAACCCATCGTCCTATCACAATGCCGACAAATGTAAGCTTATGTGATGTATCCATACCAACAATATATTCCATTTTGAAGTACCACACCACAAAACCAAACCTTTTAAATGGAAAATGAAATAATATATCTATGGATGAGCGGGCTGAACCCCTAGGCATCCCTCCGTGTGAGGGGTGTCTAGGGCTCATGTGGCCCGCGACTCTTCTGGATTTTTGGCTACTAGAGATAAATATCTTATTTATGCCAAGCGCTTTGTGGCTAGGAAGCTATCGAAGTCTTTGTCTAGGAGCATTTTTATGTTTCCTGCTAGGCCTTCTGTCTGGAGTAGTCTGTGGAATTCTTCGGCGTTGAAGTTCATTAGGTGTTCTAGTGCATGGTCTATTGTGCCTACCAACCTTTTTATGTTGGAGAGGTCTTTCTCGATGTTTTTTAGTTTTCCATGTAGTTCGCCAAGTTTTTTATCTATGAACTCCATATATTGTTGTTTTCTGAATATGCTGTGCTGTATGATGACGTACTCGGCTTTTGTATGTTCCATAGTGAATGTTTCCCTGATCATGATCCTATTCTTTATGTCCTTCTCTATCCAAAATCTTCTACGTATCCTGTACTTATTATTTATGACTATTGGTAGTTCGGCTTCGTATGCTGATCCTGGTTTCTCGTTTATCAGTATGTAGTTACCTATTGCGAGCAGTGCCTGTGGATACTGCACATCCATTACTGAGGCCGATAGTATCGGTAGTGTTTTTAGGGTATCCGCGAGGTTTTTAATTCCTAGGGTCTTTACTTCGTCCTCACTGATGGACGCGTGTATCTCTCCCACGATGTCCTCTATGTAGTTTGGGAGCATATCTGGGCTTTCTCTAAATGGGCTCCAGTATTTTATCTCGTTCTCAAGCTCTCCTCTCTGTTTGCGTAGCTTTGTGCTTTTGTACTCGAGTAAGTATGATTTTATTATGGAGAGTGTATACTGGATCGCCTTCTGATGGAAGAGGAGGGAGTGTACCAGATTTAACGCTGTCTCGATATCCATCTCTCTCGCACTACTAAGTGATTCTTCTAGGCTCTCAAGTATTCTTATTACCTTGTCTGTATCAAGTGGTAATTTCCCAGAGAGGACATCCATAACTTCCTTCTCATACCTCTGCCTTATGATCTCCCTCAGGCGTCCATAACTCCTATCATTCTCAAGCCACTCTAATACCCTATTGAGTTTGTTCTCTATGTCTATAGGTTGTATTGGTAGTTTATCTAGGAATCTCGAATCCCTAAGTAGTTCTGGAAAATATGCCACATACATAAAGACGTTCTTTAGAAGTTTCGATATATTCCTGATAAACCTTATCCCCTCACACCTATCCCTATCCATGAGCCCAATATATTCCCTATAGATGCCCCCGAATATCCTTGAGAGTACCGATATAAGTGGTCTCTCATAATCCTTAAACTCGAGAGCCTTGAATATGAAACCGAGGGCCCATATGATATTATAGTATGATATTGGGTCCCTAACACTCTCAGTTATCTCCAGGCATATCTCGAGGAATTTCTTTTCTGGGCTCTTAAGGCGGTTATAGTCATCGATGATTTTCTTTATCTCCCCACTTATCCGTCCAAATATCTCGTTTATTCTCTTGTCGTGGAACTCAATCCGCATGAATGCTCTTCTCCTCTTCAGGAATAACTGTTTGAGCTCTTTTTTCCCCTCGTCAAGGATTCTGTCAATATCGCACTCCTCACCCCTAAGTGCATTAGTGATACATCTCAATATGTTATCTTTGAGTCTTTTTACCAATGGTGCCATGTAGCTCCCAAGCCCCATAGATTTATAGTAGCTCATGAGGCTACCATAGGGAGCCTCCAGATAGGTTTCCAGTGTATTCATGGCACGAGCCTTAAACCTCCTAATCATGCGTTCATCACTACTGAATAATATTTCCTTTATCCTCCTGATCCTACTATCATCTATTCCTAATGCTTGGCCAACATCATGCAGTATGTTCTCCAGAGCCAGTGATTTCCAGATATCATCAAGATTCGTGGGGAGAACCTCACCAGGGGCCTTATCCTCAGGAACAGTAACCATGAGTATCCCCTTAATATATATATTTACTGGATTGAATATATGACATTTCCTTTTTCTACCTCAATGATGATCCCCCACGATGATGTAGAGCCAATATAGGATCTATCACCCCCGAATAGAGGGCATAGTCAATTCTTGTCGACGTCGATAATATATATTCTACTCACGATGGAGTCCCTTCTTATAACCACAGAGGAGAAGGAGACACCAAGATTTCTAAGTATCCTTTCCAGACGTGGAAAGGACGATATAAAAACAACTCTCCCACCGTCCCTCACGACGGATATAGCGTTCAATATTACCTTCCTATAAAACTCTCCACGTTCCCTAGGCCTGTATGGCGGATTAAACACAACCCTATCTATACTGTCGGGTCCAAAAATATCCAGGAGTCTTGTAGCATCTCCCCTGATGAATCTTATTGTGTCCCCGACACCCGCCCTAGTAGCATTCCTTTTCGCACCATCAAGATAAGTACTATTGATATCCAAGCCATATATCCTAAGCTCTAGGTCCCTATCAATCTCTCCAAGTATGTGCTCCCTAAGCTCCAGAGCCCTATCTATGTCCAGAAAGCGTAGCCTGTAGAATGCATAGTCATCCCTGAAGAGGCATATGGGGATATTCCTACCATATAGAGCTGCCTCTATGGGTATTGTTCCTCCGCCACATGTGGGGTCGAGGAGGCACTCATTTTTCTTCCAGCCAGACAGCAGGATCATCGCATAAGCCATTGTTGTCTTTAGTGCTTTTGGGTGGGAGAATACTCTGTACCCCCTAATGTGGAGGCTCCTCCCCGTAGTATCTATACCAACTATTAACTCCCTGCCGAAAATATCTATGATAATTCTCACATCAGGGTTCGACAGATTAACCCTTGGCGTGGTTCCAAGACTACTCCTAAAGTATCCCAATATTGTGGAGCCCACGATCCTGGCCACATCCATTGACGTGAAATTATGGTTCCCCACCCTATTAACGCTCAATCCAAATGTCTGGTCGGTCCCTATATAGGTCGTCCAGTCGATCCCTTTGGCGTACTCTTCTATTTCACTAAGACTTTCAACATTGGTTTCGCCTATTATCAGAACAAGCCTATTCACTATTCTGGAGCAGAAGTTTATCCTAAATATAGCATCTTCATCACCCACAAGAAAAACCTTCCCCACGCGTTTCTTCTCATATTTGGGCCTGACATCAAATCTGCTCGATAGATCCCTGATGGCTAGATCCTCCAGTCCCCTCTCAACAGTCACAAAGAAACTATACCTAGTCATGGAGCAACCCACAGGCTCCAGTTATAATTAAACGAAAAATGGAAATAATCCAGATACCCATCATAGCCTTCCCCAATGTAGATCTTCATCGATCTGGACCCCCAAATGACCATGGTATGGCCCCTATTGATTTATGTCCAAGAATAAATATGATGATTTGTTATATCTTATGCTGCCTATTCATAGCCAGTATGGTGGCTCAGTATGATATTTTTGCTTATGAGCGACATACATAACAGATATGATAGGATGGTTAGAATCGTTCGTAAGGAGGTTTTTGACGCGGTAATAATAGCGGGGGATTTCACGTATGGTGGGAGTCTAGACGATGTATCGAGGGCATTAAGAATGATTAGGGAGCATACCGATAAACCCATATATTTTGTGCCGGGGAACTGTGATCCAGCTGAGTTGTTGGAATTTGGGCTGGATGATGATGGGATATACAACCTACATGGAAGAGTCATCAGGATTGGGCACCTATATCTGCTTGGGATAGGGGGGTCAAACATAACACCATTTAATACACCAATAGAGTTCACTGAGGATGAGATAAGGTCGATCCTGAATAGCATAGGTGGGGAATATAGGCCCGAGAAGACAATATTGGTATCTCATGTCCCACCATACAATACGGTGGATATTCTCCACTCGGGGGTACCTGTTGGGAGTATCGCGTTGAGGGAGTATATAGATAGGGTGAAACCACTCGCGGTATTATGTGGCCATGTACATGAATCTTCAGGATATACACAGCGTGGAGGAACACTTATCGTGAACCCGGGACCAGTGATGTATAGTAGGTATGCGATCATAAATATTGATGACACGATAATCCCAGAGCTCCGGCTAGAATACTAGATATGGGAAAATCGGCACATGATAAATATATTTTTGTTCTTAGTCTATTATGTTAGGGGGGTTTGGTTTATGTCTTGGCATGCGAAGAAACCAATGGATGTTGTAAAGGAGCTATCCACAGATCCGCAGAGAGGCTTATTGGAGCATGAGGCATTGAGGAGACTCGAGATATATGGACAGAACGAAATCCCGAAAAAGAAGAAATTTGGACTACTTAAAATGATCTTGAAACAGTTTAAGGATATATTCATAATGCTCCTAATATTCGCCAGTATTGTCGCACTGCTCATGGGAGAAATACTCGACTTTACCGTAATCATAGCCATAATAATAGTCAATACAATAATATCGGTATACCAAGAGTACAAAGCAGAAAATGTAATGGAGAAACTTAGGGAGTATGCCAGTCCGAAAGCAAGAGTGCTGAGGGATGGGAGAATAATGGAGATTGAGGCACGCTATCTTGTACCTGGGGACATCATATTCTTGGAGGAGGGAGATAGGGTTCCCGCTGATGCTCGTATCATAGAGGCATATAATCTGAAGGTAGATGAAGCACCACTAACTGGCGAATCAGTACCTGTTTCTAAGGATCCAAAGAGTTTACCTGAGGACACACCAGTGTCTGATAGGCGGAATATGGTGTATATGGGTACACATGTTGTTAGGGGTAGGGGTATTGCTGTTGTTGTTGGTACTGGACTTAACACAGAATTTGGGAGGATAGCCCAGCTCGTGGAGGAGGTTCAGGAAGCGGAGACCCCATTGAAGAGGAGACTCACAAAGTTTGCAGAAAAAATGGCGATCATGGTGGCGGGACTCATAATAATTATCTTTCTTGTGGGCTATCTGAGGTTTGGTAGGGGGTATGCCCTAAGTAATTTTATGGTGGCAATAAGCTTAGCTGTAGCCGCCGTACCTGAGGGCCTCCCAGCGATATTAGCAATAACGCTCGCATTGGCCGCTAGGAGGTTGGCTAGGGAAAACGCATTAGTCAAGTACCTGTTAGCTGCCGAGACGTTGGGCTCAGTAACAGTCATATGTACAGATAAAACAGGAACAATAACGGAGGGAATAATGACTATTCGAAAGATATACACACTAGAAAAGGAATATGAGGTTACAGGCACAGGGTATGATACCTCTGGAGAATTCTTGGTGAGGGGGGAGAAAATAGACCCGATGAGAGATCCTCTACTGTCAAAATTGTTGTTGGTAGGTGCATTATGTACAAATGTTTCCTTAAGTGAGGAGGTCGCTGGTGACCCAACAGAGCTTGCGATAGCTGTTGCGGCGGCGAAGGGAGGAATACACAAGGCTGGTATTGAGGAACTCTATCCAAGGGTGAAAGAGATACCGTTCTCCTCGGAGAGAAAGATGATGTCTACCGTAAATAAGTTTACTAATAATGGGTACGTCGTATGTACTAAGGGTGCTCCAGAGATCATACTTGAGCGCTGTAGGTTTGCCGAAATAGAATATGAAAAATATGTAGAGGTTGATGATGAACTCAAGAGGAAGATCCTGTCAAAAGTCAATGAGTATGCTAAGAGGGCTCTCAGGGTTCTAGCCATAGCCTACAGACCACTAAATATGGGAGAACTAGAGAACATAGAGGA
>CAZVPA010000059.1:0-108 GCA_964628995.1 uncultured Nitrososphaerota archaeon
ACCCCTAGGGCCCGGCCTTGGTGTCGGGTACCTAGGGCTCATGTGGCCTAGGCTAGGCCTAGGCTGAACCCCTAGGGCCCGGCCTTGGTGTCGGGTACCTAGGGCTCA
>CAZVPA010000059.1:208-5953 GCA_964628995.1 uncultured Nitrososphaerota archaeon
TGTGGCCTAGGCTACTCTTTCCTAGTCATATATGATATTCCACCATAATGTTTGTTGACATTATCTATGTTATATCTGGCGGGGTCCTTCCATGTTATGCATACTCTTTTCTTGGTAACGGAATGGTTTTTTATATCGGGCGGGATTATGGCCTAGATTTTTAGCAAACATAGCATATAACGTTTAAATTCCATGTTCCATTAACATATATATTATTGGAAAAATATGTCTTGGTGTTGTATGTGTCGGGGAAAGTGGTTGCCCTATTGTTTCTCATACTATTTATGGTGCAATCTGTAGCCCTAGTTGAGAATTTAAAGAGTCTTCCAACAAAGCCAGTAACTGAAAAAGGGACAAAAAACAAAAGAAGGTACATAATAACAGATAAGGGGCTGATAATTATTGACAAGGATAAGATAATAAGGGTGGAAATATCTAAGATAGAAGTAAGGGGGAGTGTGACAGGCACACATTACCCTGGTGGGTGGAAAAACACAAACTATAACTATAGGATAAATATCACAGTAAATGAGCCCGCTGGCTATGCACGGCAGGATTGGCCTGTCGATATCTACATAGAGTTTGATCCTTGGGCGAATCGTCAAGGTATTACAGTTATGGATGAGAATGGGAATAATGTTACCTTCCAGATATGGAACTCTACTGGAAATACCACACACATAGCATCGGCAACAATAACATTTCTCGCCACAGTAGGGGCCTATGGTACCGCAAAATACTATATATACTATGATACAGATCCTGTTGGGAAGCCGACATTCCCTACACAGGTTACGTTATCTACATCTACAGACACTGTGACTGGTCAAACAATATACACAATAACTGGGGAGAGTTATTCTAAGGCTGTTCTAGCACCAGGAAAGCAGATAGGCTCAAAATATGTGTGGACTGGTGGTAGGATTCTAGAGATAGAAGAGGCGGGTACGGGCCTAAGTTTGTATACATCCCCTATGAATGATATTGGGATATCCCGAAACCCATCTCTGAATAACCCATTTGGAGACGCCAATGCTACTAGAGAACCAGAAGATCGCTATGTTGATACTGAGACACAGAATGGCCCAATATTCATTCTATACAAAGTAATAAATGCTCCGATCTACGACATCAATAATAATACTGTAGCGAAGGCAAACATGACATATAGATTCTTCAAGTGGGGCTGGATTGTAGAGGCATATGTGAAATGGATAATTAATGATACAGATCAAAATGCTACCTATTGGGTCGGGGTATACTCATTCGACCAGGATAATGGCGTAGATGTTGTCTATGACAGAGCCGCGACAAGTAGCGGTACAACAACACTAGGTGAGGGACTACCGTGGACAAAATCGGAAATAAATCCTGACTGGGGCAGAGAAGATCTAACGAACAATCTCAGGGCATTCATAACCTCTACATTAACCGAAAACCATAAATATCTGGTCGAGCTAAGTTGGACAGGAGATGTAGATCTAGATCTATTTATATATTCCGAGAGGGGATTCTTGATAGAAGGTTATGATGATCTTTGGGATAAGATCGATGGGTTTGTCGATACTCAAGACTATTACGAAAGTGAAACAGCTACAGCAACGACGAGTGAAAGGTGGATAATTGTTGTCCTAGCCTACTGCAGTGAGGGTGACTCCGCAAGCTTTACGGTAACTGTAACGGATCAGAATACGTCGGAACAAGTAGATAGCTTTAGTGGTAGTTTCCTAAGTACTGAATTCATCTATACAAGTAGATATGATGCTTACTGCAACTACTGGGCTGCGGGATATCCAAACACGATTGATGAGTCGCGGGAGGGTAATGTAGACTATTATGTAGGGGGCTATGCCAAGAGATATTTTGCGGATGATGAGCTCTTGGCATTTATTCTACCTATGCCAAAAACTGGCGGGGATGATTACTACATAAGAGTATCGTGGGATCTAGAATATTCGGTTCTACACTATCACATATACTATCCTGATGGCACAGAATGGACGCAAGATACGTCAGGTAGTTCTCCTCCTCTCACAGCGACACTTTATCCCCCAACTGCGGGGGATTATGCAATTTTGATCCATTATTACGATGGTAGTTATTATGATGGTGATGATCAGAGTCCGTATGATGACACAACGGTCGAGCTATATTTTGAGCCTCCTTTCGCGGAAACTGAGGATTATAGTGGAAGTGGCTCATGGGATTGGGTAGCATTCTATCACCATCATTATAATAGGTCGATAGGCTTTGTAAATATATCCCTAGAGATGAGTGTGGGTAGGACAGCATCAGCATTTGAGGATCTCTACTGGGGAAATAAGGGTGAAGGCCCATCGACAGACGAGGACTATATACTCTGGGCATTAAGAATAGGTGGAGTAAACGCAAGCCAGAATGACTGGCTTAGAGCGAGATATGCGGTTATTCTTGCGGAGGAAAATGGTTCACAAACAATCCAATACATTGCTGATAGGCTTCGGAATCCATTATCCGCATCCATATCAAGCACAGAAAGATTTACTTTACTCATAACCTACAATGTTACGGATGCCGATAATGGTCCCGTAGTAAATGCACAGGTTAAGTTAATAAATAAGACGTCTGGTCTGGAAGTAGTATCAGGATATACAAGTGGTTCGGGTATAATAACATTTGATATACCAAGATATGATAACTATACACTAAACATAACACTTGTGAGCGCTCACAATACATACCAGATAGTTGTGGATAGGGACTATTCAACATATACATACACTACGTTCTCAGTAACAGAAAATCACCAGTTCTCTAACCTTGTGAGAGTGATAATACAGTGTAACGATACGGAAAAAAAGGTACTTCAGGACGCCACTGTTAGATTTAATGGAACCACGGCATACGACAACACGAACCTCACAGGACACATAGATGTATATATACCAAAAGGTGTGTGGAATCTGACAATAGGCTATAAGTATAACTACGATAGATATAATCTCACATATACAGATGGGACATTCGTGAAGAACACCAGTAATATGGATGTTGCCGTGGTGAGATGGTCAACAATAAACATAACCACGGGCCAACACTGGATACTAATCGATCTTGATGCTGCGGCACCACCACCACTTGCAATCGAGCTTAGGGAGGGATCTTATTCATATGATATATATTGGGGTGAGCCTGTATATGTCAAGGTCGCGATAACAAGCCAAGGGGCTCTGGTTGATGCCGATAATAATGTGACATGGAAAATCGTATTCGCAAGCAATGGAAGTGTAGTTCCAGGTTTTGACATCTCTAAAATGAATCTTGTCTCGCTGGGAATGTATGATGTCAATATTTCCTCATATAAGCTATATGCTGGATACACCTACAACTTGATTATTGATGTGAACACAACAACCTCTGGTGGAAAAACATACTTTGTTGATGCGGATGGCAATAGGTATCAGAAGCCACAGCCATTGGTAATAACGATAAAGGTAAATCCACGGCCAACAAAGATAGTGGTTACATCACTAACATCAAACATCTACTGGGACGAAACATTCGAGATAAGACTATACTTCCAGGACGCATTGAACGACTCATATATCCCCAATGCCGATGTTAAGCTAAAATTGGAGGGACCCACAACATTAGAATTCACCCTAACACAATCCGGCGATGAGTATGTATATACAATATCACAATTTACATACCCCACTGGATCATACACACTAACTGTGACTGCTTCAAAGGGCAACTATTCAACATCAATATATACAACGACACTAATAGTGAATGAGCGACCGACAGAAGTCTTCGCACCATCCTACGTGGAGACAGCATGGTCAACAGAGAACTATAATGTGACTATATACTATAATGATAGTAGGAGAGGGATACTGGTAACCGGTGCGACAACGAGCTATGAAATATATGATGCATCCACGCAAGCACCAATAACGACTGGTACGCTAATAGAGGCATCATCATGTTACATATTCAGCATACCAATACTGAGGATAGGTATAGGGACATTTACAGCGAAGATATATCTCGGAAAGACATACTATGAAGAAAAAGAATTCTCGATAACAATAGAAATAACCCCACGCGATACATATGCCGTAGCAAACACAACAACCGTAGAGGTAATATGGAACGAAACAGCAAGCGTTTTGGTGTCCTACTATGATAATGAATATTCCCCGGCACAAAAAATAACTGGGGCAACAGCAACATACAAAGTGAAGCCATTCGGAAGCGACGAGATTGTATGGACTGGGGATCTAGAACCATACGGAAACGACTACCTACTACGCATAAACTTCACACAAAACCTATCAATAGGAAACTACAGGATAGAGGTAACACTATTCAAAGAAAACTACACATCACAAAGCCTAGAAATAGACCTAATTGTGGATCCAATACCAACAACAGCAACATCATCAACAACATCAGTAGAGATAGAATGGGGACTAAACGTAAGCATAACATTCTGGTACAACAGAACAGACAAAGGGACGGGAGTGGAGGGAGCAACAAACGCAACATACAAACTATACTATAACAACACATTAATACTAGGAGGAAACCTAACAGAACTGGGAGGAGGAAAATACCAATTCCTACTAAACACCACAGCCTTTGTAAATGATACACACCCGTACATAGGAACATACACACTCTACGTATTCCTAGAAAAACCATACCACGAAAACCAGACACTAACAATCTCGATAACAGTAAAAGAAGTAGGCATGACGATATCTGCATCAACAACAGAACTAACAATAATATGGGGATACACAGAAAACATAACAATATACTATAACAGAACAAGAGATGGAGCATTCATACAGGGGGCAACAGAAACAATATCCTCAACACCAAGCGCACCGGGAGCATACATATGGATAGAGGAAACAGGAAAATACATACTAATGATAAACGCAACAAACATGAAGGACGGACAAACATACACAGTAAACGTCACACTAACAAAACAGTTCCACCAACCAAAAACAATAATAATAACAATAACCGTAAACCCCATACCTACGACTGTCTGGGCCTCCATGAGTACTGCTGAGACTGAGTATGGCCTCGGTATCAATGTGTCGTTCTGGTATAATAGGACTGACGTCACGCCGTATGTTGGTATTGAGACCCCCAATGCTACGTATGAGGTCTGGAATACCAAGGATCAGGTGATCATGAGTGGTAGCCTGATGTCTCTTGGTGGTGGTAAGTATAGGCTTGTCCTCAACAGTACTGATGTCGTGGCCGCGAATGTTAGTGATCCTTCCCTCGGTACCTATAGGGTCTATGTGTACTTCAATAGGACTCACTTTGTGGCGCAGACTGTGGTGATTACCTGGACTATTGTTGAGGTCGCGATGATTGCGTATGCTCAGCCCTCGAACGTGTCGATGTATTGGAACTATACGTCCACGGTTAGGATATACTATAATAGGAGTAGGGATAAGGTGTTTATTGGTGGTGCCAGCCTGACGGTTCCACCAAGCGAGAATGCGACCGGCGCATTCCTGATTAGTGAGTCTACTGGTTGCTATGTCCTCACGATTGATGGTTCGAAGCTTAGTGAGGGTACGTATGTTGTCGATATCACGATCTCGAAGCAGTATCATGAGTCAAAGACTGTGACGGTCAAGGTCACTGTGGAGTCCATACCTACGACTGTTTGGGCTTCCATGAGTACTGCTGAGACTGAGTATGGCCTCGGTATCAATGTGTCGTTCTGGT
>CAZVPA010000059.1:6053-13528 GCA_964628995.1 uncultured Nitrososphaerota archaeon
ATAGGACTCACTTTGTGGCGCAGACTGTGGTGATTACCTGGACTATTGTTGAGGTTAGGACTGCGTGTTATGCTACCGCTACTAATGTGTCTTTGATTTGGAGTGAGAGCACGACTATTGGTATATACTATAATAGGACTAGGGATTGGGTGTTTATTTCTGGTGCTTCCTATAGTATGGTTGTTTATGACGAGAATTATACGGATATTACGTCTAGTATTCCGAGTGAGGCCTTTGTCATTAGTGAGGGTGTTGGTGTCTATCTGCTTGATATAAACTCCTCGTACTTGTCTGTGGCTATGTACATATTGGAGATAACGTTCTCTAGGCAGTATCATGAGGATGGTGTTATAACAATATTTGTTGATGTTCAGCCTATCAAGGCTTATGCTGTCCCGAATGTTAAGTCTGCGAGTGTTGAGTATCCTGAGAACTTCACGTTTAAGGTCTGGTATTATACGGAGTCCTACAATATTACTGACGCCAATGCGACTTACACAATGGAGTATGGTGGTGTCCCGATAGATACTGGTAACCTCACATTTAACGCGACAGATAAGAGCTATGAGCTATTTATTAGCAGTAGGGATGCATTCAATAAGTCTGGCGCCTCAGATTTGCCGATAACATTGACCATTTATGTGCATCTAAGCAGGGAGTATCATGAGTCTAAGACTTTGATACTTGCCTTGACGATAGAGCCTATAAAGACAAAGCTGACATTGTCAGAGAAGTCTGCAACTCTTAGATATGGGCAGGTATGGATATTCTATATGAACTATACTGATATTGATGGTGTTACACCACTCTATGACGCAGATGCGAGGTACAACATATCTTGTAATGGGACACTAATAGTGAATGGTACAATACCCTATGACCGTACTGATAGTTGGTATGAGTTCTATCTAGTGTTCAATACTACGGAGATACTCAACAAGACATTAGAGAAGATCGATATAAGGCTGCCTGTGGTGTATGAGATTAGGGTATGGTTTGGCAAAAAGTTCTACGAGAAGCAGTCCGCGGTTCTCTCGGTGACAGTCAACCCCATGGAGACAATGCTTGATGTTTCGGCAACATCTGTATCCATAAAGTATGGTGAGTCATGGCTCTTCAACTTCTCCTACATAGATATTGTCAGTGGTTCACTCATTACTAATGCTACTACATACTATGAGATCCGTTATGGAGGAACCGTCCTCAAGAATGGATCTCTACTATATAGTGATGAGCATAATTACTACATAGTCTTCAATAGCACCGAGATAGTAAATAAGTCCCGTAAGCTTGGTACCTATGCATTGTATGTATACTTCCGGAAGAGATTCTATGAAGTGAGGGAGAAACTCATATCAATCACTGTCGAGCCTAGGGATACCTATGTTGAGGTGAACGCCACAAGCGTGACAATGGAGTATGGAGAGGTCTGCGTGTTTGAGGTAAGATATATCGATATGCTCACGATGTCCAATATTACTGATGCTAATGCTACATTCGAGATTGTATTCAATGAAACGATTGTCCGTAGGGGTAGCCTGACATATGACTCAGTAATGGAGGCATATTACCTAGTATTCAATAGTAGGGACATAATTAATGAATCATGGCCGTACCTCGGAACCTATGTGGTGAATGTATATCTAGAGAAATTATTCTATGTCAACCTGACAAAGGTATTATCAGTAACAGTAACAAAGATAAAGACTATCGCATATGCTCAGCCAGAGGAGATAAATGTCACATGGGGCCAGGCACCAGAAGTACTAATATACTACATTGTGGCGAAGAATGGCAGTATTATTCCAATGGCAATAATAAGTGTCACATCCACACCGGCCACGGACCCAGCAGCATTCATAGTAAGCTATGACTCTATAAGAAATGTATATGTACTCAATGTGAATTCCTCTTACCTATCGGTAGAGGCATACTACATTGTTGACATAGGATTCAACAAGACATTCTATGAGGAGAAAACAGTAAGGATAAAGGTATACGTGGAGCCTATAGACACCGTTTTGAGCATTACGCCAGAATCAACAGAGGTCGAGTATGGCGATATCGTGGAGTTCGTCGCCAATTACTATGTCTATGAGACAGGCGAGGTCGTGTCGAATGCTATTGCGAACTATACCATCAAGTATAGAGAGTACAACCTAAGCAGTGGCAGTTTCTATTTCGATGGTACAAGATATATACTGACCGTAAATACAACAGAGCTCATAGCCAAATTGGCCAATGTTATGGATGTGGATTATATTGACCTCCCAGTAACAATCACTGTGGATGTGACATTCAGTAAGTCTGTATACATGTCGCAGTCTAAGACATTAGCCATAACGATCTATGATATAGGCACGACAGTTGAATTGACTGCAAATGAGATTACTGCGGAGTGGGGCGAAAATGTGAGTGTCGGCATAAGGATAATAAGGAACAAAACACTAGAGATGGTCAGGGATGTTGAGATCAGCGTTATCGCGCCAGACATGCCTAATGGTTCCTGGAGTATTGCTGAGGTTGAGGACGGTTACCAACTCCTAGTATACACCAAGATGCTTGAGGTCGTGGAGGTATTAAACAAGAGCTACCTGATAACACTATCGTTCTACAAGCCATACTATGAGTTCCCAGACAGATACATAACGATTACAGTAACAAAGGTCAGCATAAATGTCGACTTCGTGGGTGACATACCCAGCTCCGTCCAGAAGATACAGATAATCGGGGAACACAAAACCACAGAAATAAGGGTACTGGTGACACATAAGGGTATACCCGTAGAAGACGCCGTCGTCCTAATAAATGTATCCAGTGTTGAGGCAGGAAAAACCAAGACATATAATGCCTCAAAGACAGGAGTACCAGGGGTATTCTCAATAACTATTGATTGGGCTGACTACCCACCAGGCTACACATGGAGGGTCGTGGTAAGCGTGAGGAAGGTCAAGGTCTATGGTATGTGGGCCCCCACGGATAAGGTTGCGATATACCCAGCACTCATAGAGAGGAAGATAAGGATGGACTACCTATCAGGCTCAACAAGGATAAAGATCCCCGGTGTCGGGGTTGTATACATAGCAAACATGTTCTACTATCCAATCCTAATAATACTCTTCAGCCTCATAGCCTATGGTGGCTACAAGTTCTTCTCATGGTACATGCTTCCATGGGAGGTCAAGGAGGTAATGAAGATACTTAGGATGATAGAGAAGGGAGTGTTCGAGTACCCAGCACCAGACAGGAGAGAGTACCTGAGAGAACTCATTGCGGAGGAACTGGGGGCAGAAATACCAAGATCAGAAGCAGAATAGTTTTTTCCTTTCTCTTTCTGTTTTTTGTTTGTAGCACTCAATAGTTCTTGACTGATTGTTTCTCCATTAGCCATAATGACTATGTATCCATATAGTGGCTGGCTCTCTTCGGATTGTTTATACTCTGAAATATCAAGAATTAAAAGTAATTATTAGTTTGGGGTCTAAATTGTCTAGACGTATCTTCATATTACCACATCATGATGAGATCAAAGAGGGAAAGATCACGGATATATATTTTGTCAGGACGGCAAGGATCCTTGAGAATGATGGGCTTGACAATGTACATGTAGCCGCCGAGTTTACAGTTAGTGCCCTACCACATAATTATAGGTGGTTTGTGTTTGCGGGGTTGCGTGAAGTCCTGAAGGTTGTTGAGGGATTACCCATAGACCTATATGCAGTTCCAGAGGGGACAATACTTACTCCGAGAGACATAAATGGTGTCCGCGTACCAGTCATGGTTATTATGGGGCCATACGCCAAATTTGCCATATATGAGACCACGATACTTGGTTTTCTAGCCGCCGCAGCGGGGTTTGCCACGAAAGCCGCTAGGCTAAAAAAACTTGCTGGGGACATACCAATAATAAATTTTGGGGCAAGACGTACACATCCCGCGATCGCCCCATTCTGTGACTTCTATTCATACATTGGCGGTTTTGATGCTGTGTCCTGTATCCTAGGTGCTGAACTCCTAGGTAAAAAACCCCTAGGCACAATGCCACACTCACTATTAATAATATACAGGTTTATGCGGGGGGATCATTCCTATGGGTGGGTAGCGTTTGATAAGTATATGCCTAAAGAAGTCCCAAGAATAATGCTCTGCGATACATTTTCGGATGAGGTCGAGGAAACAATCAGAGCTGTCGAGACTGTCGGGTTGGATAGGGTATATGGCGTGAGGCTTGACACTCCCGGCAGTAGAAAAGGAAGCTTTGCGGACATACTGAGAGAGGTAAAGTGGAAGCTCAAACAAAGAGGCTACGAGAAAGTAAAAGTATTTCTCTCGGGGGGTATTAATGAACACAACATAAGGGAACTCATACAGGCTGGTGCTGATGGCTTCGGTATAGGCTCCGCAGTGGCAAACGCACCATTTATAGACTTCGCGATGGATATAGTCGCAATAAGAAAAGATAATAGGTGGATCCCAATAGCCAAACGTGGAAAATACGACGGATTAAAGAAGGTATGGCTATTAAATGAAGAAAAACCAGAAATCCTAGTCACACCCTGGAGTGAGGAGATAAGCAACGGCAAACAACTACTTGTAAAGTATGTGAAGAAAGGAAAAATAATAAGACAACCCCCAAACCCCGACGACACAAGACACTATGTACTAGAACAACTAAAGAAGATAGAACTATAATCAACAAATCCTATTTTTTGATAAGACCCGAACAAGATCAATAAAAAAGACTCCATGGCTCAGCCCCCCAGCCACAAACAATGGAGGAAACCAGTACCCTTATATAACATCAGAAGAAACATATATATATGGTGAATACCAAATGTCCAAGAAGATAAGGATCGAGATACCAGTAGTCATAGAATTTGAGAGAGGATACAGAAAGCTGGAACTACCCAAAGAGGTGATAGAGAAGTGGCTATCTTCGCGAAAGTCATCATCGAAAACAAGGACAAAGGAGCCAGAGGAGAATTCATAGCACTACTAAATAGCGGTAGCTACCTCAAACCCCTCACACCATGCATCAACAAGATCCAACTCCTCTACATATGGGTCCCCAAAAAACCAGCCACCCAAAAACTCGGCGCCGACCTACACCAATACAGAAAAGGAAAATACGTCGACACAAAAAACACATACAGAATATGCCTCCTAGACCAAGACAATAACCCCATAACATGCGTTGACAACTGCCTCCTAATCTCCGAAGAAGAACTAGACACAGTCATAATCCCATACGAACTACTCAAACACATGAAAATAATACTCGACACCGAGGACGACAGCTGGATACACAAGACAACAAACAGAAAAATCAAAAGCATCAAATAACCAACAAACCAAACCCCCAAAAACAAAACAAAAACCACATAGACTTTTAAAACATAATTTTCACTATAAAATATAGATACAAAAGGCGAAGAATATGTCCGCACCAGACCTAGAAAAACTAAGAAAAAAACAAGAAATCCTCGCCAAAGTCAAAAACAGAAAAATCGACATAATCACAGGCCCCGACCTCCACTGCGCAGACTGGCAAATAGAAGGAGCACTAAGAATGCTATTTAACGTACTCTCCCCAGACGTCGCAAAAGACCCCAAAAACCTTATCGTCTACGGAGGAACAGGAAAAGCAGCAAGAAACTGGGAAGCACTAGAAGTAATAGTAGAAACACTCCTCGAAATGGAACCCGACGAAACACTACTAATACAGAGCGGCAAACCAGTAGGAGTATTCAAAACACACGAATACGCACCAAGAATACTATTTGCGAACTCCCTATTGGTTCCAAGATGGGCAACATGGGACTACTTCCTCGAACTAGAGCAGAAGGGGCTCATCTGCTATGGTCAAATGACGGCTGGTTCATGGTCCTATATTGGTCATCAGGGCATAATTCAGGGAACGTTTGAAACTCTAGCTAGGGCTGCAGAGCCGTTTGGGGGCACGCTAAAGGGAAGGTTTGTATTGTCGGCTGGCCTTGGTGAGATGGGCGGAGCGCAACCTCTAGCAATAGTAATGAATGAGGGAGTAGGCCTTCTAGCGGAGGTCAGGAGGGAGGCAATTGAGAGATGTATTGAGCATGGGTATTTGATGGAGAAGACTGAGGATATTGATGAGGCAATAGAAATTGTCAAGAATTCCATTAGTGAGAAGCAGCCGATGAGTGTAGGGGTTCTAGCGAATGCTGTTGAGCTTTATGAGGAGCTCTTAAACAGGGGTATAAAGCCGGATCTGATGACGGATCAGACAGCTGCCCATGATCTCCTCAGGGGGTATTATCCGGTGGATCTAAGCCGTGAAGAGGCTGATGAGTTGAGGGAGAATGATCCTAAGGAATACATAAGGTTGGCTAAGAAGAGTGTTGTTAGGCATGTAAAAGCCATGGTTAAGTTTGTTAAGAAAGGAACAATAGTTTTTGAGTATGGTAATGGCATACGCCAGCAAGCATATGATGCTGGCTTTGAGGGAGCATTTGGCTTTCCAGGATTCGTAAAGAAATACATTAGACCTATGTTCTGTGAAGGGAGAGGACCATTTAGATTCACTTCTCTGGTTGGTGATCCCGAGGATATACTCAAAATCGATGAGGTCATAAAGAAGGA
Source organism: uncultured Nitrososphaerota archaeon (assembly GCA_964628995.1). Classification (GTDB taxonomy): domain Archaea; phylum Asgardarchaeota; class Njordarchaeia; order Njordarchaeales; family Panguiarchaeaceae; genus Panguiarchaeum. The sequence goes on from CAZVPA010000059.1 coordinate 12,672, forward strand.
ATTTAAGGATGACAAGATTCTTGTTAGGTGGATTGAGATGGCTGAGAAGTTCGTTCCGTTCCAGGGTCTTCCAGCGAGGGTTTGTTGGTTGGGATATGGGCAGAGGGCTAGGTTAGGAAAGATAATAAATGAGATGGTGAGGAGGGGGGAGCTCTCGGGACCGATTTGGATTGGTAGGGATCATCTTGACTCTGGCTCTGTTGCTTCGCCAACAAGGGAGACTGAGGGAATGAAGGATGGTAGCGATGCGATTGCTGATTGGCCGATATTGAATGCTCTTCTCAATGCGGTTGCTGGTGCTAGTTGGGTTGCTGTGCATCATGGTGGTGGTGTTGGGATTGGTCTGTCGATTCATGCGGGGATGGCTCTTGTTTGTGATGGGAGGCTGGAGATGGATAAGAGGGTTGTGAGGGTTTTGACTGTTGATCCTGGTATAGGCATAATCAGACATGCCGATGCTGGATACGAGAGAGCAATAAGGATAGCTAAGGAAAAGAAGGTCTGGCACCCAATGATAAAGGAAACGTGGCCGGAGGATAGGAGGAAAGAAATAGAGAGTATTAATAAAGGTATTTCTGGCTGAAATCTTTCTTTTTATTTTTACATATCATTTTTTTGTCTCTCTACCCTTATTTATCTTTGTCTGCTTTTTAGAGTTTATTGAGAGTTTTTCTTGTGGGTATAAGTGGGCTTTGTATTGTCAAGATCAGAGAGTACACATCTGCATTTAAGGTACTGAGAAATTGACATATAGTTTTCTATAATTCTGAATGAATATTCAATGTGGACTTTGTCCGTTTGTTTGAGTCGTTTGATGTCATGGTGTTTTACTTTGCATTTATTTCTCAAAATATTAT
>CAZVPA010000060.1:0-2635 GCA_964628995.1 uncultured Nitrososphaerota archaeon
CCTGCCACTGTTGTTAGGGGTCTTTACATGGATAGACTACATGCTTGGGTTGAGGCATATATCGAGGATTGTGGCAAGATGCGTATAGTACCCATAGATCCTCTCGCTGGGATTGTTGGTGGATTGGGATCAGTATGGATATCCCATCATGCGGAATTAACCACAATGCAGAGGGAGGTTGAGGTGAGTAATAATCATATTGGATGGAAATATACGCTAAGGGTTGCCTATCCGTGATTTCATATGCTTAGTGATGTTGTTGATATTGTCCCAAAACTGAGGTCAAAGCATCTTCGTTTTCTAAAAATATTGGCGAGACTCCTTAGGAGGTATAGATATGTCCCGATATATGTTGTCTCCAATAGGCTTGGGCTCAAATCCTATTTCGTGAGGAAGATTGCTGAATATTTGTCCAAGTATGGATTGATTGAGATCAGAAAGAGGGAGTATGAGGGATATGGGCTCACTACTAGGGGACTCGACCTACTGGCTTTACATGTATTGGGGGGATTAGTCGACATAAGGAGGGTTGCCAAGAGGTTTGATGTTGGAAAGGAGGCAGATATCCATATATGCTATACTGGTGATGGTACTCCTTACATAGTTAAGGTTTTTCGGCTCGGGAGGACAAGTTTTAAGAAGGTTAGGTCAGTACGTCCTGGATACTATACATCCGCTGGTGGATGGCTTCTTCTTAACATCAAGGCGGCGGGCAAAGAATATGAAATCCTGCAGAGACTTTGGAATGCTGGTGTATCTGTACCAAAACCAATCGCGAAGGCATACCACATGATTCTAATGGAGTACGTCCCTGGAAAGGAACTACATAAGGTTCAACTAGCTAGTCCAAAAGACGTATTTATAGAGATTGTTAGGGAGATCCTAAAGGCATACTATACTGCTGGAATCGTACACGCAGATCTGAGTGAGTATAATGTGTTGGTAGATGAGAGGAATTTTGAGGTTTGGCTCATTGATTGGCCCCAATGGCTAGATGTGGACCATATAGAAGCCCAAGACTACCTAAGAAAAGACATAGAACAAATTATAAGGTTCTTCAATAGGAAATACAGGATACCGATGAATGAGTTGTGGGGTATATTTGAGGGAGTGCATAGGGAATATAAGCTTATGGGAGGCTCAGGGGAGACTCATTAGTAGGTATTCTTGGAAGAACCTTAGGACTATGGGTAAGAGTGGTACCTTCCGTCGTTCAAATTCCCTCAGTGCTAGCTCAAGATATTCCTTAGCCGTATCTATTCTCCGTTGCAGCAACGCGGACGTGGCCGATCCTATGAATTCTAGTATTTCCAGTCTCGTGGCCTCTGGAAGATTCGCCTCGTAGGCATACTTTAGGACATAGTGAAGTATAAAGCTTCCATCTCTTTTCTCTATTATCTCCATCAGTATGCTTTTAGCCCGTCCCTCCAGTTCCCGGAGGTTCAGCATCCTGTCCCGAAATACAATCTCATTGATGGCATCATCAAGCGACACAGTTGTGTATGTCTCCTTTAAGTACGCTAGGTTATCTCTAAATAGCTTTATTTTTACTTCAGTAACCTCCACCGGCTTGATTTTGTCGGCGAACTCTTGTGCTATTTCCACAGGTACTTCTGGGGGGAATTCATTGATCGCGTATAGGGTCGTGGATAAGGTCTCCACCAGTAGTGGTGTTCGGATTATGATGTCAATGTTTTTGAGTATCTCGAAGCAATTTGATAGGTATAAGTTTACAGAATCAAATTTTTCATATTTTGCGTAGATCTTTGTGAGTCTATTCATTACGAAGACATTGCTTGCGGGATCCTTGTCACCTATATATGTCCGCATCTCACTTAGCAGTTTTTGCCCCTCGCTATCAAAGTTATGTTTCAGTAGTATATCCATCACATCGAAGATTAGTGCCATAAATTCTTTCTTATGGACATTTGAGAGGATGGCGGATCTTATTTTGCCTAGGATATTGTTGATTATGTCCCTTGATGAGGTATCCTTTAGGTGTATATCCAAGAAATTTACCATTGCTCTCAAATTATCAATATTATTCAGATCAGCCTCTGCGAATGGAATGAACTGCTGACTTAACTTCTTTGCTGTCGCTATGTCTCTTCGCGATATTTCCTTGGCCCATTCTGAGAGGATATAGGGTCTTTTTTCTCGTGGAGCAAAGGACAATAGTTTTCTGATATCTATGTTGTCTCCCTTCCTACCAGCAGCATGAATAATCTTTATTATGGCCTCGGATTTTTTAACCTCATAAGATATTTTTCCTAGATACTCCAATGCTCCATCAAAACCATAGAATTCATATATCAGTGGCATTATTTTGGCTAGGGCTATTGACCTATCAGATCGATCCGGGATCCTAACGGCGTACTCTATACTTTTATCGAGATATTTCTTTGCTTGGTCTCTATCATCTAGTTCCATAAAAGCCTGAGAAATCAAAGCATAGGATAATGCGGCATCGAATTCCCACTCAAACATAACCTCTGGCGATGAGTCTATCGTTCTTATCATGCTCAATGCCGTATCTGGGGAATTCCTAATGAGTATTCGCGCTATTGTTGCCAATACCGTTCCAGATTTTTCTTTTGCTAATATGTCTTCTGATATCTTCTCAATGATCTTTACC
>CAZVPA010000060.1:2645-13472 GCA_964628995.1 uncultured Nitrososphaerota archaeon
ACCCGGCCACTTTACGGTCTCCATCATTTCAGCAAACTGTGACAGGCAGAGTTTTTTATCAGAAACGCTCTCCAGTTGATTATATAGTAGGACGAATTTTTCTAGGATCTCGCGGTAGGTCTGGGTCAAACCCTGCACCAACTCAAATTAGTCTAATTTGATTAACTTGATGATATATTTGAAAAAAATCACTAAAAAGTGCTGGGCTCCATTATAAATATAAATACTATTGTATTTGGAATATATATTATTTTTTAGGAGAACTTTTATGCGCATGTTATGGTGATAGTGTGTCGGGGAGAAGTAACTATAGTCTAAGGAGAATAGCGGAAATCGTCATGAATGAGCGGAGAAAACATGACTACATTGTTGCTTTATTCCAACTATATCTTGAAAACTCTGGGGTTCCTAAAGAAAACATATTGGTTATGCAGGAGTATAGGGGCCTACAGCCTGATCTCATATGGATACATAATGGTTTTGCTGTTATTGTCTTTGAGATAATGGATCCAGATGTTAACATAAGGGATCCAAATATAAGGCAGAGATTTGAGAGGCTTCTGATATATCCCTACATACAGTTCATAAGGCCCTGGTATGTGGTACTTACGGATGGCCTAGCAATGTACATATATGATTATCAATTCAGACTTGTCTATCAAAACGATAATATGGCACAATTATCGCATGAAGAGGAGAAGAAAATCCGTAAGATGTTGTTTCTAGAATAGGTGTCACATGCGCTGGACATAACTAGCGATAGGGAAGCAAGGGAGCTCATAGATTACTTGCTTAACAAACTAAAGGTAAACATCACCCCTACCGCTTTTGTTATGTTATATATGCTTAAGAGAGCGGTGCCACGGAAACATATAGAGCAACTAATGGTGGAACTAGAGGGCCTCATAGAAACAAAGAACATAGCAGTGATTGATGAATCTTTAGTTGGCATGATCCTCAGGAAAATCTATGTTGAATATAAAGAAAGAAAGGCAAGGAGTCAGAAGGCCCTACCAATAACCCTAGAGAGAATACTTAAGCGAAGAGAGGAGAGGGGAAAAGGTATCGTGGAGACCGCTGAAAAGGGGGAGAAATATTCACCAGAGGAAGTAGGTACGCGACCGCCGGGGCAAGTAGGGCGGGTGGCGGAACAGAAATCAATGCTAGTGTTACCCGAGAATAAGGTCAGTGGATCCGAGAAAATACAACCCATCACTCCTTCAGGAAGGATAATTATGGAGAGAACTGAGAGTTCTGAACCTAGAGCAATAACTAGTAGAGAAATAGAACGGGCCACAGTAGAATATCGAGAAATTGTGGCACCCAAGACAATTTCATTGGAGAAACCAAAAGAGATGGAAATTACACCACTAGAAGTATTAAAGTTTGTAGATTGGTATACTGTTTCTGACGTGCCAGAAATATTCAGACAATACTTCCTAAGTAGATTTAGGAGGCTCCGCGAAATAATCCGTAAGAACATTAGTGGGAGCCTTGTTGATATATCTAGTCTAACGGAGGGCAGACATCACGACACATACATAGCAGTAATTGTTGACTCCAAGAACGAGGCAAAGAGTGGGAAAGGAGGAATAATCATAGGGGAGGACGAGTCCCAAAGAGTAAGAATCTACCTACCATTTGATAGATATCCAGATCTCCGTGAAAAATTCAACCACATAATATCTGACTGCGTGGTGGCAGCCAGAGTGGAGAATGTGAGAGGGAATAAATTTATTATTGCGGGCGATATAATATTTCCAGACCTACCAAAACTGAGAGAACGCCACAAAGCAAGGAGACCACTTAAGATCCTAATAGCGGGAGATATCCACATAGGAAGCAAAGCATTCATGAGGGAAAAATTCGAGAGTCTGATAAGATTCCTCCAGGGAAAAACAGAAAACCAAAGACTAAACGCACTGGCAGAGGAAATAGAATACATACTTCTAGTCGGAGACCTCGTCGACGGGGTTGGTGTATATCCACAACAAGAAGGAGAACTAGAAATAGTGGACCAACGAAAGCAGTATGAAGTACTGGCAAGATACTTATCGCAGATACCGCCAGAAAAAACAATAGTTTGTATACCAGGGAACCATGACGCATCAACAAGACTAATACCCCAACCCCCAATATCCAGAGAGGTCGCAGAAGCTCTATACAGACTACCAAACATAAAAATACTCTCAAACCCAGCAACAATAGAAATAGACAACGTAACAATACTCATGTATCACGGCCAAGGCTACGAAAGGATAGCGGGAATACTCGGAATACCAATAGAGAAACCGGACAGGATAATAGCAGAACTCCTGAGATATAGACACCTATGTCCAGAATGGGGAGCAACACCACAGGCCCCACTAGAAGAAGACAAACTAGTAATCGAACAACCCCCAGACATAGTCATATCAGGACACATACACATACAAAGCATAGGAAGATACAAAGGAACAGCAATAATAACCCCCGGAGCATTCGAAGGAATAACAGCATGGCAAAAAGACATAGGGATACACCCAACAGTAGGATACTTCCACATAATAGACATACACACATACCAAATAATCACACTCCAAGCAACAGAAACACAAATAATACCCATAAGATCCCAGAGAATATAGCACGAAAAAATCAATAACAACGGAGTGCCTCTACAAAAGCCTATTCCAAGCCCTCACACAAAACCATATTTGAGTAACTATTAAAAACCCAATAGAATACTAATATCTTTGATGGACAAACACAAAACATACTGAAGGAGGGCCCGTGGCGTAGCCAGGGGAGCGCGTCCGGCTCATAACCGGATGGTCGGCGGTTCAAATCCGCCCGGGCCCACTACCTTTTGGAGGGGTAGCTCAGTGGTAGAGCGCTGGCATACATGAGGCCAAAGGCAGGCCAGAGGCCGCGGGTTCGAGTCCCGCCCCCTCCACCATACTTTCTTGCGTATGCCTTAGTCTTTTCTGGCAAGTATTGTGTCATAGTCGGTTATGAGGAGTAGTGCTTGTTTGTGCCATAGCCATTTTTTTGTCACAATAATTTTGGGCTCGTGATAGGTAATATTGTTTCTTTTGCAAACATCTATTGTCTTTGTTGGGTGGACTATGAGTTTTGTCTTGTTGTCTATTAGGCATATCGTTTTCTCATTGATTGTTATTGCTGAGTAGTATGGGGGTAGTCGAATTTTGTGTATATCGTACCTTATTATGGATTCCTTCTCTACCTTGAGGATTGTGTTGTCTAATCTATGGAATATTGCTACTTCTTTGTTGGGATATACACATATTCGTTGGTATGTGAGTCTATCCGCGATATTACTGTAGTCTAATGGTTTTACTCCTCTGAGTATCTTTCCATCGAATATTATTGTTCCACTGAAGTAGCCGCTTATAATTAGGTAGATGTTATCAAGTACCTTGAAGTCCCCGAGGACTGTTGCTGCATCATCTAGGCTTCCTTCCGCTATTTTTTCCACATGCTGTACTATGAGCCAAGAGTGCCTTGCTATTACGAATGGATCCATATACTTATCAATGGGGATTCCTGGGATTATCTCGACTCCATCTGGTTTCATTATGACTCTCTCTGGGGTGTACTTCCTCTTCACATAGTATATCCCTCTATGGTCGTATATTGCGACGATCCTGTGTATTGGGTAGATGGTCTCGGCCTCGCTGTACGAGAAATAGCCACCTTGGAACTTCAGGAAGTTGAATGGTACATCCCAATATTCTCCTTCTTGCCTTTTGAATATCACCCTAAAGAGTGCTGGGTCGACATTATGGTCGTGGATTATCCATGCTATTGCCTCTTTTATCTCCAAGATCCCGTCCCCCAAATACCCATCTTAAAAAATAGCGAATTTTGCTTCTCTTTGAGAAACATGGAGTGAGTGGGATGCCGAGGATGCTCAAGGAGTTAATACTGGGTGTGCTTAGGAAGGTTAGGGATCCGGAACTTGGCTTCAGCATAGTCGATGCTGGTCTCATAAGGGATATAGATATTGATGAGTCGGGAAAGAAAATAGATATTTATTGGGTTCCTACATCTCCATTCTGTCCGTTGGTTTTAGCGATCTCCGCAGCGATGTTGTCTCTATTGAAGAAAAACCTAAATCTTGAGGGTTGGAGGGTACGGGTTTTTGTCGATAAATCAGTCGCGACAGCTGATTTCTGGAATACTCAATTATCGAATGAGGAGACAATGGAAAAAATAATATCTAATCTAGAATCGACGGGGCAAATCAAATATTTTATTAGTGAATGAGGAACATTATTCTGGGTGTTGTATCATGGCTAGAAAGTATGAGAGGATAACCAATGTACAGAAACTAATGCTGATAAAGTTCCTTAAGAAGGTGTCTAGGGAACATAAGGCAAAAATATGGAGAACCATAGCGGAATACTTGGAGAGGCCTAGAAGCCAGAAGGTGGAGGTGAACCTATCAAAGATAAATAGGTATACATCAGATGGTGATGTTGTTGTTGTCCCCGGGAAAGTTCTCGGTGCTGGAGTCCTGGAACATAAAATAACAATAGCTGCATTCGCATATAGTGAACAAGCAAGAAGGAAAATTATTGAATCTGGTAGCAGAGCAATAACAATAGAGGAATTGGTGAGTGAAAACCCAAAGGGCTCTGGGGTAAAGATAATAATATAAGGGGTGTATCCTATGGAGACCATAGTGATAGATGCGACAAACCATAGGGTTGGCCGCCTAGCGACGCGCGTAGCGAAAATGTTGTTGGAGAACAAGAGCGTTATAATTGTCAATGCAGAGAAAGCAGTTTTCCTTGGTGAATTCAAAAAAGTTGTTGATAAGTGGAAAAGATGGATGGAGATAAGGACTCTCACAAATCCAAGAAAGGGTCCATTTCACCATAAACGGCCCGATTTATTCCTGAAGAGGAGGATAAGGGGAATGTTGCCCTCCTACTGGAAACATAAGAGATCCCGAATAGTGTTCAGAAGGCTAAAGGTATATATTGGGACACCAAAGCAGTATGAGAAAGCAAAGAAAATAACGATAGATGATGCGCTAATCGATCCAACATCTGGGAAATATAAATTTGTCTATCTTGAGGATCTCTGTAGAGAACTTGGATGGAAACCAAGGAAAGGGGTATAGCTAGATACTGGCTAAGGCTATCTAATATTTTTGTGTTAATCCCCTAACCATATGCTCTGGGGAGAAACATGGCCACCTATATCGTGTGGGGGGACTCTCATATACCATATAGAGCCGAAAAACTCCCCACAAAGTTCATAGAGTTTGTGGAGAAAGTGTCACCCAGCAAAATAATCTGTACGGGGGACCTCGTGAGGAAACAGGTCTTGAGGTTCTTCCTAGAGAAAGATATGGAGTTGGTGGTAGTAAGGGGGAACATGGACGAAGGGGAGGCGGGGAGGTTTCCACTAATACAATTATTTGAGGAATTCGGACACATATTTATGGTGTTTCATGGGCATGGGATCTACCCACGGGGGGATCCAGCACAGCTATATAGGGTAGCAAAGAAGAAGGATGCAAGAATACTATTTACTGGCCATACACACAGCCCCGTAGTGGAGGAATACAGGGATCTAATCATAGTAAATCCCGGGAGTGTCTGTGGGGTGTGGGGTGGCGGAGGAGGTTATGGTCGCCCAACATGGGGGCTAGTAAGGGTAAGGGATGAGAAGCTGGATGTAGAGATATATGAGCTGGTGGGCGGGGAGGTCTTAGTATATGCTAGAAAAAGCTTCGAACTATGATTTTGTAATACTACTACTGAACAGGGCAGCGGAACTTATAAAGAAAGGGGAGAGGGAGAGAGCGATAGAGGTACTTAGTAATGCTGTCGAATATGCAGACGAAATAGAGGATGCTATGGAGAAAACATCGGCATTCATCCAAATCGCCCGTGCTTTCTATATGGCAGGGGAACAGAACAAGTCTAGAGAGATCTTAGATTCTATAAGTGAGGAGCTTAGGGATACAAATATAGATGATAAGGACTTCTTGGAGGTTGTTGTTGGTGTGGAGAAGGTAAGGCTTAATATTGATGGGGAAGACAGAATAGTACTCCTTGAAGGGCTGAGGAAACGTCTCGAGGCAATATTGGATAGAACGGGGAGAGTCAATGTTGCCAGATATTATATAGCATTCCTAACAATGCTGTGGTTACCAGAAATGATGGAGAGGGATATAGAGAAGGCAGAAAGTGTTATTAGAGATGCGATAGATAGGGTCTCATTTATCAGAGGAGATCCACAGTATGCCGAACTACTCACGGCACTAGCAGAGATCCATACAAAGATAAGCAAGATTGAGGATGCATTAAGAAATCTGAGGGATGCTATACGGATATACAAAAGGAATTTAGCCGAATTCGATGAGACTATCAAGGCCATAATGGACTTCGTAAGGGAGAACTTCCCAGATAAATATGATGATTTTTTGAAGGAAGTTGAAAGGGATGAAGAGTAATGGATTGTGGTGTGGTCATGCCATATGGTTGTTCTTAAGAAGCAGATCATAAGCGACAAGGTCGAGATAGGGCCCCCATATTTAACAAGATATGAGTATGCCGTAGTTGTCGCGATGCTTGCTGTCCAAATAGCCTATGGGGCCCCTGTACTATTGTCGGAGGAGGAACTCCAAACGATCGACAAGACAAACCCCATAGAAATAGCGAAGCTAGCAGTAAAGAAGAGGAGGGTCCCATTGACAATACTGCGGTACCTACCAACGGGGGAATATCAACTTATCCCTATATCGTGGCTGGAGATTCTTGAGGAATAATAGTTCCACTTAAATAAATCAAGATTTTCTATCTACGTGTTGGAGCGGGAGGGCTCGAAGATGAAGCTTAATCCTAAAATATCGATGCAACCACGGAAAATAAGGCGGAGGCTATACAATTTGCCGCATCATAAGCGGCATAAGATAATGGTTGCTCCCCTTACAAAGGAGGCTCGTGAGCGCTATGGAGTCAAGAGGATGCCCATAAGGAAGGGCGATACTGTTAGAATAATGAAGGGTAGGTTTAGGGGCATAGTGGGTAAGGTCGTGGAGGTAATCCCCAAGAAATTTAGGATACATGTTGAAGGAGCAACCATGAAGCGGTCAGGCGGATCGGTGGTATACTATCCCATATATGTATGGAACGTGGCTATCGAGGAGTTGGATTTATCAGACCCAAAGAGGAGGGAAATTCTTGAAAGAAAGCGTAAGCTTGTTGAAAAGCCACTAGAGGAGGTAGAAGAGGAAGTAGCTGAAGGTGAATCTGAATGACAAAGTTGGGGGGTCTAAGACATTTGAAGAGGCTTGCCGCTCCGCGAATATTTCCGATACCTAGAAAGAGGCCGCATGGAAAATACATTGTGAAGCCGTCCCCCGGCCCACATCCCAAGGAGTACTCTGTACCACTAGCAATAGTTCTAAGGGACATACTAGGGTATGCCAAGACTTTGAGGGAGGCCAGAAAGATCATAGCGCAGAGGCTGGTATATATTGATGGGAGGGTAATAACGGACTATAAGTTTCCTGTGGGGCTAATGGATGTATTATATATAAGGAGGGTGGATAAGTATTGGAGAGTATTGCCTCACCGCAAGAGGATACTGTTTCATGAGATAACACCAGAAGAGGCACGATTCAAGATAGTCAAAATAGTAAATAAGAGGTACGTGAAAAATGGCTGGATCCAGATAAATCTGGATGATGGTAGGAATATACTGTTCAAGGTTGAGAACGAAGAAGAAAGGCGAGAAATATTGGGGAAGTATAAGACTTGGGATGCACTCAAAATATCTATACCAGACCAAAAAATACTGGCTCACTATCCATTACAAGAGGAAATGTATGGGCTAATAATGGGTGGTACTCATGCCGGAGAACATGGAAAAATAGTAAAAATAACACGCCAACTCATGCGCAAATACAGTACCGTTACGATAAAGAATCCACTAGGGGAATACATATCCACAAGCCTAAAGTATATCTTGATTATCGGGAAGGATCGCCCAGATATATCACTCCCAGCAATCGGTGAGTAATATGTCGGAGGAGGAAAAGGCCGAAAAAATAAAGTTGGCTAAATCATATAATGACGTTATAAAGGCCCTCCTCACAAAGCATAAGGATAGGTATCCAAACCCCAACCTGGTGCCACGCCTAGAAAAAGTAGTGATAAACTATTCGGCGGGGCCTGACGCCACAAAATTGGAGCGGGCAAGAAAAATACTTGAGGGGGTATTCAATAGGAAACTGGCGGGAGTAAGGGCGAGGAAAACTGTACATGCGTGGGGTGTGAGGAGAGGGAGGCACCACGGATGGAAGTTAACTCTACGAGGGGAGGAGGCGTTTCAGTGGTTGAAAAGGTTGCTGAAGGTTGTGGACTATACGATCTATGAGGACCAGATAGACAAGTATGGTAATTTTTCCTTTGGGGTAAAGGAACATATAGAGATACCAGGGGTAAAATATATTCCCGAACTCGGCATAATAGGTTTCGATGTATGTGTGTCCTTCTATAGGAACGGATACAGGGTAGCGAGGAGAAGACTGAAAAAATCAAAGATCCCAGAAAAACATAGAGTAAAGAAAGAGGACGCAATACTCTTCCTCAGGGAGATGGGGGTCATAATAAAGCCGGGGTCAAGACCGGTAGAAAGATAGTATCTTAATAAGCCTTTTTAGTTAACATCTTCTTGGTGATCGTTTTGGCTGAGATATCACCAGGATTATTCACATCGCTGTGTATAGGTCTGAAAGGGGGAGATTTTGTGATCATTGGGGCATCCAAGAGATCCCTCTACGGCAAAACAATAATATCTGAGAAAGCAACACTTATAAAGATATTTGGCAAGAAACTAATAGTTGCCTTCTCGGGACACATACCAGATATCCAGTATATGTTCAGGGAGATCATGTGGTTCTTCCAAAGAGAAAAGCTAGATAGGGAGCGGGAACTGTCCATCGAGGAGGTCGCAAACTTCACTGGGCTGATTTTATTCTCATACAAACTTTTCCCCAACATAGCGTTTGGTATTGTCGGAGGGATTGATTGGAATGGGAAACCAAAACTATATAGCCTAGATCCATTTGGATCCACAATGGAGGAAAATGTTGTTGCATCCGGAATCTCCGCAGAAGTAGCGTATGGGCTCCTGGAAAGGTCATATAGGGAGAACATCAGCTTTGAGGAAGCAAAGGAGCTAATAACACGCACGTTGAGAAGTGTAGCAAGGCGTGATGTCCTTGTTGGTCAGTATGCTGAATTGGCGTATGTGGGAAAAAACATAGAGGGAGAAATAGAGACCGTAAAGTTATTCTGATAATTGTGGTGCCCAGAAATAGAGAGGTTGCTCAAACCATCAGAAATAATGGATGTTCTCAAAGAAGTAGGGAGGGTCTTCGATAAGGAAAAAATAGTCGTGGAGGTGGACGCGGACGAGGCAATATTTGTGGGTGATATCCACGGCGACATAAACGCAGCAACTAGAATATATAGGCTTATCGAATCCACAAACAACACATTTATATTCCTTGGTGACTATGTGGACCGCGGCCCCATGGGTGTGGAGGTAGCAATAGGGCTATTCAGACTAAAGATAAGGGAGCCAGAACGCATAATACTCCTCAGAGGAAACCATGAAACAACAGTGGCCAATGAATCCTACGGATTTCTTTCGGAACTCCAGATGAAGTACCACACACAAGGCACGAGACTATATAATGAATTCAACATGACATTCTCAAAAATGCCAATAGCAGCAATAATAAACTCAGAAATACTCGCCATGCATGGTGGAATACCAAAGGGATACTACCTAGAACACATAAAACAGGTGGAAAAAGGCGACATAGAGGGAACGGGGGAAATAATACTACAGGTACTATGGAACGACCCAGACGAAACAATAGAATACTTCGCACCATCCATAAGGGGGCCCGGAGTATATAGATACGGACACAAAGCATTCGAAGAATTCATGGAGAAAGCACAACTAAAAAGAATGATAAGGGCACACACATTCCTCATACATGGAGCCCAATGGTACTTCAACAAGAAACTACTAAGTTTATTCTCAAGCATAGACTACATAGGGTACAAAGTAAAAGCAAAAATAGCCAAACTAAAAAACGGGGAAATAAGAGTACTAGACCTTATGAAAATATAGGGGCCCGTAGTGTAGTAGGAGAGCACGTGGGCTTCCGGAGCCCAATGTCGCGGGTTCAAATCCCGCCGGGCCCGCTCAGCCAAACATCTCCTTCATTGTCTTCTCAAGCTCTCTATATCTCTCATAAGACTCAACAACCTCCAACAAGGATACTCTGGCCTCCCTCTCAGTAGGGGTTTCCTCCAACTCAACATCGACCTTGAATAAGTGGCTAAGCTCTTCAGGTACCTCCCGCTCCCCACCAGCCCTCTGAGCCTCCAAGGTATCGACCCTAGCCTTAAGAATATCAATCCTCTTCTCAAGAGCAACTATACGACCTCTAATATCCTTCAACTCCGCAAGAAACCTCCTCAAAACACGAACAATACGACTAATCTTCTCCTCAACACTAGCCATACATATACACACAAAACCAAACGACAGATAATACAAAAAAATACTAAAAACACTAGCAACACAGAACCAAAATTCATGACCCATAAGCCACACGGTCTCTATTCAAGCCTATCGAGGAAACTACTATACAGCTACGGATCGCACCACGACTGAATGGAAACTCCGCATATACAATGCTGAGTTACAAGAATACCGCGAGAAAGCCCCCAGATTGTATCTGGGGGATGAATGCGGTCTGGGAGGGAGTGCAGGGGGCTGGGT
>CAZVPA010000061.1:0-13207 GCA_964628995.1 uncultured Nitrososphaerota archaeon
CTCCTAATAGCCAAGGACTTTGAGGTGATACTTGGTGATGCCTATGGTGCCAGCATAAACATTATCTCGAAATTCTCTACTGGGAATAGGTTCTATACAATACTTATTGATGAGGACGATGTAGGTGGGTATAGGATTGTGGCGGGTGGGGAGGATGGATACATATATTACTTCACCACGAGTGGTATTCTGGAGGATAGGGTATACATTGGTGGGACAATAAGGCAGATACTCAAAATAGCGGATAGGTACGTTATAAACAATGGTAGTGTTGTGTTTGTGGATGGAGGAAGCATAGAGGTAAGCAATATATCTGCCGTAAGCAAGATAGCCGTAGGCGACATAGATGGCGATCTAGCCGATGAGGTCGTCGTCCTCTCTAATGGGGGACTATACAAGATAGACGATGTAGACGCAACATATGTTTATGGGACAAGTTATGGTGATTTCGTACTGGCGAAATGTTATAGTGACAAAGGAAAACTAATAGTCGCAAAGCGGGGAGGAACAGTAGATATACTGTATGGTAATGGAACACTAGTGGAGAGTAAGAGCCTTGGGGATGAGATAGTTGATTTCTCAACAGCAAGGAACTATAATGATGAGGCGGTAATAATGGTGTATAGTAATGCCTCAAAGTACTATGTCGCATTCATGTTTGATGGTAATGTATATGTGTCACAGGGATATGTATCCCCATACCCCCAGAGGGTAGTTGGCATGGACTATGATGGGGATGGTGTTGGTGAGATCGCAACAGTATTCAGCGATGGCGTGATAAGGATACTGGAGTATGATCCAGACCAAGCAATGGTTATTGATACTGGGGTGAGCTATAGTACTACCTCCACAATAAGGTATATCACCTCGGGAAACCTTGACTCTGATGAAAGGGACGAGCTGATCCTCTGTCTGAATGACACAACAAAATACTATATCTCCCTACTTGATGATGATCTATCCACAATATTTAGTGATCTCGTCTCAGGCCCCATATACACAGTATCGGGAGGGGACATTGATGGTGACGGAGCCACAGAATTACTACTAGGCATGAGTGGTATGGAGTACCTGAATAGGAGGATAATAAGCATAAGGCTCGTCTCACCATCAACAACAGGACTTATGGGCTGGTGGAGTGTCCTTCAGGTAAGGTGGAGTATACGTAGTGAGGATCCAGTAGACCACATATCCATATACCTTGGGACGAAACAAATTGCGCGCCTAGGAGGGGATCAGAGCATCTTCAACATATCATTCGAGGTGAAAGGAAACTATACCATAAAGGTGGAGGCAGTATCTATTAATGGTCTAGCATGTAGTGTGGGGTTCTGGTATTATTATGACCCAGAAGCAGAACCAGTACCCCTAGAATTACACATAAATACTCCTGAGGATGGTGCCGACATCTGGGGCCCAATAGTGATCAGTGGCACAGCCAGTGGTCTCCCAAGCATAAATGTTACCGTCGTAATAGACAATAATGCCGAAATAATAAATGCCTCAACAAAAACAATAGGCTTCGGCAGGTACTACTGGGAGGCATACTGGGATCCATTCGGGTATTATGGAACACACACAATAACTGTCTACGCAACGAATGGCACCCATGCGGCAGTAAAATCAATAACAATAAATGTGATGGCCCCCAGTATCATAGTATGGGCAAGATATGATGGTAATCCAGACCCCAACATCATAGGGACATTCCTACCAAACATAACAGTGGTAAACAGGATATATGTACGGGTGGCCGGAACAGCAAGCCCAATATCTAGAGTACTCTTCGACATAAATGGCGTGATAAAGGAGGCAACCTATGATAGTGGTAATGGCTATTGGTACATAGATATGGACATGGGAATGTTCTATGATGACGTAGTGCTCAGAGTTATTGCGGAGGGTAAGAATGGAGGCCAGGTCTCCTCAACAGTAATGATCGATATATTGCCTTTGCCCCTCTGGATGCTCAAGCTTGTAGAACAGTTCACTGGTGGGGTCATAGGTATTGAGTGGGATCCATCCCAGAGGTGTTATGTCGCGCAGACGGATGTCATTGGTCTGATAGAGTTCTTGGAGAAGACGGGTATTCTCTCAAAGCTTGGTGTCAACTTTACTATCCCGAAGGAGATACCCATATTTGGTGAGAAACTAACACTACTAGACCTCGGAGTGGTGATAGGGTTCAAACTATTCATAACAAAGTATGTCTCAGTATGGGTTAAAGGAAACCTTGTAGGCCAGATATTCGGTAGGTCTGTAATAGCCTCAGTATATGGTGAGGGACTATTCAATGATGAGCTGGAGCTCGTAAGGATAATGATCAGTGCCCTATTCGGAATAACAAACATCGTCACATTCACATACCAACACATAATACCATTCACCATTGCTGGTATACCTGGAACAGTAAGGCTAGGCATAACATTCACAGTAAGTGCCTTTGTTGGTGGCGAGGCAATAATCAGTGGGAACTGGACCATAGACTATTTCCTAGTGGACTTCAACCCACAAATAGAGGCCGGTGCATGGGCCTACGTTGATATTGCCTTAGGACTCGTGAGTGTTGGCCTAATAATCTCACCAACAGTAGACATACATGGAATATATGAATATGTCAGGGATCTCGGCGGATCATGGGCACTCTCCGCCGAACTAACAATACCATACAAGGTCGTAATATCACTGTTCTATGGAGCCATAAAGGAGACACTCGTCAGCGGAGTCTTAGGACCCTACACGTGGAGTACATCAAGCGGTAGTAGGGCGAGGACACCAACGAATAGCGATGCTCGGAGGGGAGTAGCTAAGATAAACGCAGAACCATTCGTCAGGGACACACTATTACAGCAGGCAAGGATTGCGTCGGATGGATCCCAAGAGATGGTTGTGTGGGTACATGGCGAGGAGCTAGCATACGCTACTTATAATGGCTACGAATGGAAGAGTGACTTACTCACCTATGATGGATATCCAAAGAGCAACCCAACATTGATAAGTATGGGCGATAAGTGGATGGTTATATGGACACAAATGGATGACGGCGAAAACATGGAGTCCTTAAGGCTGTACTACTCCATATATGATGGCAATGGATGGACAGCCCCCCAAAGGATAACCAGCGATGATGTCCCAGAGGGATATCCAGAAGCAATATATTATGACGGCAAAGTATATCTAGTGTACCTGAGGGATCCAGATAAGGATCTATCAACAAAAGACTGGGAGCTATACTATACTGTATATGACGGTGAGGAGTGGTCAACACCAACAATGTTGAGTAGTATAACCCCTGTGGTTTCCCCAAGCATAGCTAGTGTTGGAGACAAGATATATGTGGCGTTCATAAGTGACTATGATGGTGACTTCGACACAGCAGAAAACCAAGAGCTCTGGCTAACAGACCTCCAAGGAAACCATATACTTGTCACATCAGACAAAATAGTGAGGGATGTAGCGATATATGGATACAATGGTATTGCCAAGATCGCATGGGTAGAGATAAATGGTGATGGAGAAGCCACATACATACTGAAGACTGCAGATTCTAATGGAAAAGAAATAACCAACATTAACGTGGTCAGGGAGAGTGAGAGCCAACTATCACAACCCAAGTTCACCATGGATAATGGAAAACTGAGGCTATTCTGGATAACAAATGAGGGTGGATCGGATGGCGACATCGATAGTGCTGTCCTAGAGGACGGTGTATGGGTTAGAGATATGGAGCAGAGGGATGATGCAGAGATATGGTCAATAGATTTCACTAGTGATGGTTCGGAGTGGTATGGCGTGATAAGTGAGCCCTACCTCAAGGGGGTACATGTCGTGTCTGGAGACAAACACTTCTACATAACTGCTGAGGAGGTACCGATCATTGAGCACCCCGAGAGATATGTTTCCTCGGCGGAGGGAGAGGAGGGCGGTATTTCTATTGGTACAGTAATACTGGGTGTTCCACTCGGCATAGTGATTGGTCTCATTGGGGCGGTAGTACAGCTACGTGGAGTAAGGAAGTTTGAAATAGTAGAATAGAGTAATAATTAACATTTCTTTTTTTCCGAATTATTTTTCTTAATTCTTTGGGGCAACAATGATAAAACTAATTGGGGTTATTGCTGAGGGGGGAGTCCCAGTACTAATAAGATCCCTCCAGGAGATCAAGGGGGAGAAGGAGCTTATAGCTGGACTCATAGAGGCTGTTAAGGCAATATCCAGTATTGTTGGTACTGGGGAGGTAAGGAAGCTTGACTTTAGGGAGGACAAACTACTCCTGATGGAGTCTAAGAAGAAATATACCGTCTTTGCACTTGTTGATATGGCTGAGGAATACATAGAAAGGCTACTCCACATAATTGCCGAGAGGATTGATGAGGGGGACATACCACCCTTTGGGGGTTATGTGGATGATAGGCTTGTTGACGCCATATCCAGAATAATTGATAATTATGTATCAAGAACAATCGGTGTTGATGTTGTCGATATTTTTGTGGACATATGGGACCCAATACTCAGCACCATAAGGAGGTATAGGAGGGGTAAGGAACTTGTGGATAGTGCCGATAAAATATTTGCCGATGCCATAAGGAAGCAGAAGGATCTATGGTTTAGATTTCTGCGAAAAGCTAGGAAGTCTGGAGGGGATATTATTAAGTATGCGTTGGAGGGGGACTTCAGCCATGCATGTGCAATAGCTATGGGTTCTGATGACCCATTAGTTAGGGCCTTCGGGGTAAAGATGGGTCTTATGGCTGCATCAATGGTAAGGACGATATCGCCACCACTGGACGAGCTCGAGAAGATTGTTAGGGATTTACCGGATGATGATCCACTGATATTGTTAACCAAGAAGGCTGTGGAGTTACGGCTCCAGAGGATATCCCTCCTTGAGTATGTTAATGTGTTTAGGGATGTGGTGGGTAAGGTAAGTCTTAGTGATGATAGGGATGGGGTTCTGAGGGCATTATTCCTTGTTGATCCCGTGCTTAGGTTTGTACCGGATATGCTGAGAAGACTGGAGGAGTTCTTTAGGGATAAGTCGGACGTCATACATACATATCTGGCATCGATGATAGAGAGGGACAGTATCATAAGGAAGGCATACTCCATAACAAAGATGTCGGATATCGAGGAGGAGTTGCGGAGTTGGGAGCTAAGGATATCCTCCCTACTAGGGGAGCTGGACAGGGTTATAAGGCCAGGGATTCTTAGGAGGATATTTGGGGGGATGCCGGGGGGTGTGGAGGCGAACAAGATCCTGATAAAATCAACATTGGGTCTCGAGACATATATGATGATACTCACATTACTCTCCCAGTCCCCCGTACTGGGGCTGTTGGAGAGGAGAAGCATGCTTGAAAGGATACTCAGCCTATACTCTAGATACTGTAAGAAGATAATTAGGGGGGAGTACCCATGCTTCCTAGGTACAATCATGAGTGTGTTCCAGAGTGTTGGTATAGCCATGGCCGAGATCTTCCAGTATTATACTGCTGAAGAGAGAACAAGACACATGGAGGAAGTCCTAGAGCTTTATACTGATGTCTGGGATCTGATAGTGGGGGAGTACCCAAAGATACCTCCATATATTCCATTCATAGCGACATTGACGTCATCTCTAGGCCCACTAATGGTTATAATGGGGAAGAAGTACATAATAGAGCTACAGGTAATATATGCCCTTATCAGGACGATAGACCCACAGGTTGTGGAGAGCTGGAAGTTTGTGCTTCCATATAACTATGCGGCACTATGCGGGAACATGCTTGGTACCTTGGCATCTCTAAGTATTAGGGTACTCAGTGGTAGAGAGAGGGTAGAGAAGACAGATAAGTGCGTGGCTAGACTAATAGAGATAGTAAAGTGGCTTATGGCTCAGGGCAAGATGAGTAGGGAGGTAATACTGTCACTATGTATTCTTGTCGGGGAAATAATGGATGGCATAGGGCCGGAGAGACTGGAATACTATGTCGAGACACTTATGGATCTAAGCAGTATTGTTGTCCCAAGCCAAGAAAAGCAGGACTATGAGATAGCCATCCTTGCTGATGCCCTAGTAGGATTATTGTTACGGGCACATAGGCTACTTAGGAAGGAAAAATATAGAAGGAGAGCAGAGCAGATATATAGAATCGCCATAGACGCATGGAAGAAATATGGAATACCAGAAAAGGCTAAGGAACTACTAGAGAAATATGGTAAGGAGTTTACATAGATCATAAACCCATCATGCCCACCACATAATGATTAATATTATGAGTATGGAGAGCCATTATTGGAGAACTAATATACCCACCGCTATAATGGAACCAGAATGGAGATCCATAGCTTAGTGTTCTTAGGCTCATTTATGGGAGATATGATATAGGGAGATATGGGGTATAGAAGCTATTAAAAAGCCAGTTTTATATTATTATGTAGAGAATATACTCACATTGATCTGGTGGTGTGGCCCGTGAGAAAAGCAGTAATCATAATTCTTATTCTCTCTGTATCACTACTATATGTTGGGCAGTATGGTGGCACGAATAACAACCAGACATCCATGCTTGCGGGGCAGGATAACGGATCACGACCAGTAGTCGATAATGTGGTAATGGGAAAATCGGTACAAAAATCCACATATCCTTGGATAGACTCCAGATTCAAATATAGGAAGGAGATAAACGTAACAGAGAGGGCTGGTAGGGACATCAATTATTTCCCAGTGGAGTTCTTTGTTAGGTTTGATCCACCAGCATACTTTGATTCGCAAGCATCACACTCAATAAGGGTCTTCGATTACTCTGGTAATGAGGTACCAATACAGATATACAATATTACTTGGTATGACTATGCGAATAGGCTTATTAGTGCGGCAACGATAGCAATGTATGTGAGCCTGTCCGCGGGATCCACATCCACATACCATATCTACTGGACTGATGAGCCCACCTCCTCGGTGAGTTATGATCCAGTGGTAAATTTTGTCCAGACATCAACGGGGTACATCTTCTCAACAAGCATGTATGAGGTGGAGACAAAGGATGATTTTGGCGGAAAAATATATAGGATCTCCCTAGGCGGTATCGATATAATCCATAGTAGCCAAGACGAATATATGGATAAGTCAGCACATTTCTCCCCAATATACAACCCAACATACTCCGATGCCACGATAGGCTCCACACAAGTATTGGCACTAAATGGGCACTACCAAGCAGGAATAAGTGATAATGCGAATCATGGCGAACCAGAATTATCCATTGCGGGTCCAGTATTCCTAGAATATAACGTCACAGACATAGCGATAATCCAGAGTGGCTACACGATCGCATATGCGGATATTACATATAGGTTCTATAAGGACTTCTTCATAGTGAGGGAGAGAATAAGGTTCCCAAGCTCCGCAGGAGGGGAGTTCTGGATAGGAGGATGGCATGTGGACCAGGATGATGAATCAAGTAATGGCCAGTTTGACCGCATATATATGGACGCGGCAAGCACAAATGGGTACACATACCCATATAATCTCTCATACATAGAATCTACTGATGATGCTGATGCCGCCCAGCTTGGGAATATGTGGACGCGGTTTTATGTTTTCAACACAACGAAGTACTTTGGGCTGGGGTATGTATATCTGGGCCATAGTTCCTCTGGAGTAACCATAAACTCATATGACTCCTACTGGATAAATGAGGGTTCTTCCAATGACTGGACATATTTCTTTTCTGATAGTGGAAGCCTAGATAGTGATGGCGGGGACAGTTTCTACTTCTACATAATGGCGGGCCGCAAAGTGGAGGTTGTTTTTGATTTCCATATAAATGATCCCTATGGATGGCTTGATGATGCCAACATATATGTCGCAATATATGACCCGTCTGGAAATGTTGTGCCAGGTCAAGAATACTACTCGGGTGAACCTGCACCCGAAGATGGTAGAGTTATCTTTGATTTTGATGCGAGCAGTACTGGGTGGTATCATCTAGCATTTGATTACGATAGTGCTGATGACTTAGGTTGGAATGATGACCGTATGAGTTGGTCCTCATATATGGTCTATCTAACGTCGGATTACTCATATATATTTGATGACTATTTTGTATGGGGAAATAGGCTTGATCTGGATGCCTCAGCGGGTGCTAACCTCGAACTTGACTATGCTATGATTCCTTGGTATAGTTATGGTGAAAGTTGGTATGATTTGTTGGCGGATGTTATTGAGAACCCACCGGAGGTCAGTATTAGTGGTGTGGTTGAGCAGTATTATTCTGAGGTAACAATATATGTTAAGGACAAGGATAGGAAGCCTATTGCCGATGCCTATGTCTGCTTAAATGGCACGAGCGGTGCGGGGTTCTATGAGGGTTACACGAATGATCAGGGCTACATAAGATTCATTGTGGTTAGGGATACATATGATTGTGTGGTAAATGTGACTTCCAATGGGCTTAAATACCTCAACAGTACATACTTATATATTTCGACTGATTATTCCCTAGATAAGGCTGTAAGCCATGTCTTCATAATGGACATAGTAAAGCTCTCAATAAGGTTCGTCGCCGCCGATAATGTCACGACTATTCAGGGGGCAAAAATAGTATTGTCCAATGCGTCATATGGCACAATAAACATAACCAGCGACCTTGAGGGAGCGGCCACAATTTATCTGCGGCCAGCAGTATGGCGTGTTTATCATCTAGAGCATGCCTATGTTGGGTCATACTATGATAATTTCTCGATAAAGGATGCGATAACTGGGGACTATATTATCGATACTAGTGGGGCCCCAGTAAAGAATGTGAGTGAGGCCCTCATACGTATTGATAATGGACAGTCATGGGTATTGATTGACCATATGGCTAAGGATGTGAAGCCAACATCAAAATTCGAGATATATAATGGCTCCCCAGCCCAAACAGTGGTGTGGGGGGAGACCCTTGAATGGCTCATAAAGTGGGTTGATCAGTATGGGAAGTATGTGGATCTCCGTGAGGGTAATGAGTCGGAGGGAGACTACTTTATGTGGGAGCTCAGATTCGCGGATAATGATTCCCCAGTATATATTGGTGGCAGGAGGATATACCAGTATTATGTCCCATCAAATGTGAGTATGTGTCTAAGCTATACATCCTATGGTCCCGTCTATGCTATAAGGATAAACACATCCATCCTCAGGGCTGACATCACATACTACGTGGTTGTTGATGGAATAATAAACTTCCTACAGAAACCCCAACAAATATACCTGTTTTTGAGTGTTGATAGTGTCCCAACAGTATGTTCTCTGGATGCGCCATCAGAGGTATATTGGAATGAGACCCTAGACATAAAGCTGAGGATATGGGATTCTGAGGGCAACCCCCTAAGTGGTGCAGACACGGAATTAGAGATTCTTGATTACTACCAAGCAGTCATATATAGCTCGGAGATTCCAGAGGTTGGTGAAGGGGTATATGAGGTAAGCATCATATGTGATTTCCAGCCTGGGAAATACACCATAAGGGTCTCCTACTACAAGCAGAACTATGCCACTGGTTATGTTCCTACCCGTGACGTCTCCATTTTGGTTAGGCCCACATCATTTCAACTCGTGAGGGTGGATCCAGCACCAATAGAGTTCTCCCTTGGGTACAACAAGATGTATTGGGGGAACTATATCGTTATGTATGCATTCAAGTATAGTGATGACGTGAGTCTATCCACAATAAGGAATGTTTCGGCCATAGCCAACATATATAAGATAACGCCAAATGGTAGTGTGTTATTGTCGAGTCTAGAAGCCATATATAATACATCTACCGACGAGTATCGCTTCTACATAAACATTAGTGACCTAAGCATCGGGACATATAGCCTAGTAATAGAATTCTCCAAGACAAACTATGAGTCCCAGAGATCAGAGATCACACTAGCAATAGTGGAGCGGCCAACAACAATAAAGAGACTTGTTTCAGACTATGTAATTGGGTACTATGGCAAGCTCACAACCGTGAGGTTCTATCTTGAGGATTCCCTCACCGAGGAGCCTGTCCCTCTATCATCCAGTGATATAAGTGTCAGGGTGAGGGACATATCCTCGGGGGTCGCTGTTGATGTTTCAGTAGTACTCTATAATAATGGTACGTGCGTTATTTATTACCCAACCACGTTGCCTCCATCAAAATACAACACAACGATACATATAAGAAAACCGAACTATGAGGCTGGTTTCGATAAGTTTATTGTGGAGATAAAGGAGAGGCCAACATATGTTGATGCATCCAGCAAGTTCATGGAGGTTATATGGGGCGACTATGCGGAGTTCCATTTCTGGTACATTGATACACTGGCTGGGCAGTTCATTGATGATGCCACCACAAGTGCCCAAATCTTCGATAGTAGAGGAAGAGAGATATTTAGAACGGCACTCATCGCGGTTTATCTCCATGGAAGTAGGATGTATATTCTGAAGTTCAACACGAATATCCTAAGGTCTGGGGAAACATACGATATCCTTGTCACGTTCAGCAAGACAAACTATGAGGCACTAGAGTTAACGGTAAAACTCCATGTAGACCCCATAAAGGTGGAGGCGGAGTATGATGATAGTATAAGGGTCCTTAAGAACCCAATAACCAATGAGGCTAAGGCGAGGATAACAATAAGGCTATACGATGCGTCGCCAGGACACGAGAAGAAGGAATATAAGGCGGAGAAAGCAACATATGTGCTCCTCAGCCATACCGGAGAGAGAATCTCTGAAGGGAAGTTAGGATATAGTAACGGTAGTTACTACTTGGAGATGGATCTGAGTGGGGTGCCCGTTGGGACATACCTACTCGAGGTATCATTCGACATGTGTAATGCCACACTAGCCAATGAGACGAACAGATTGATCATCAAGATAAGTCTTGATTACTGGGGAGGAACAATCGAAATTATGGGTAGGAGATACCCCACAGTACTTGTGGTTCCATCACTAGTCCTGATGTTCCTATCGACCGGTGTTGCGACATATTATGTGTGGGTAAGGATCCATATTCCATGGGAGGTAAAATACATAAACTGGCTCCTTAAACAACTCAGAAAAGGAGTCACAGAATTCGAAACTATCGATAGGGACACGGAGATAGGGGAGATTGCGAAGGAACTCCTCACATAGGTGAAACATTATGCCAAAGGCGATATTCCTAACAACATGGGACCCGCGGAGGGGGCCAATAATAGTTGGACAGTACCCCCCAGAATATGACCTAGATAGGGATAGACTGCTTGATTTTCTAGGCCTAGCACTACGCCAAGGGGAAGCAGCACATTTTTCCGAGATAGAACTCAGGGGGGAGAAGGCAATAGTATACTTTACTGGGATCCAGACAAAAATGTGTTTTGGGGCAATAGCTGATGAGGATGACGACCTAGATATGCTTCGCGGCTCGATAGTCAGGGTGGTCATCGACCTAATACTGCGTGGCATAACGCCTAGTAGTATCGAGGAGTGGAAAATGTTCTTTGAGAAGGTCTCACTATACCAAGAAATGCCAATGGAGGAGAAGATAGGGGAATTATTCAATGATGATTTCGTGACTAGGGTCTACGGGACACTACTCGAGTTTGGGATAATAAGGAGGGATTTCCTGCTTGGTAGTCTAGGGATCCTCCATGGAACGAGGGAGGAGGAATTGCTGGACGCATACATGGAAGTCCTAAGCTCTCTTGGTGTTGTCCAAACATACTTTGATGAGGAGTCAATGAGGGAATACATATTCCTACTGAGGGATGTTGCTATACTGAGGAGAAAACCAAGGATGTTTGAGGAGATAGCGCGAAGAGTGGATGGCTATGAGAGGGAATATGAGGAGTACGTTAGGACATATATTGGGGATAAGAAATGGTCGGAGGAGCAGGAGTTATTGGCACAGATATTCGCAAACCCATCATTATATATGGCACTCAGGAAGCTTAGGGAAAAGGGGGTAATATCGTTTGATGAGGCACAATCGGAAGATATAGCCCCACAACTGGAGCTCCTAGAGACCGTGGATATATGTAGGAAGAAAGAAAACATGTACTACATGTTTACGGATGCCGTGATCGTCAAGATCTTCCCAAAATACTCAATACATAAATGTCTCCAACAATACGCCGCAGGTGTCCTAACACAAAAAGAAGTAGAGGCCTACTTGGAGGCAATAAAAAAATCATACATGTAGAGTTATATCAGCCACGTGCTAGATACTTAATGAGCTGGTCGTATACTTATTATGAGACCCAGTATTTATCGTGACAATTTCTGGTGTTGTATAGACCATATCAAGTTGTCCGTACAAGGCTTTCTTTTCTCTCTACTCTAGAGCATAAGTCCGTAATCACTATACTGGATTTCTCCACCATACAAATCTTGGGCATGTTTAGGATTGACAAAACAACAAATATTCTAGAGATGAACCACAATACTCTAGGAATTACCATCAACAAGAAGACACAAAAAGACAAACATTAAGCGCCCAGTAGGAAAAAGTCCAAACCAAGGACAACTTAGCTCGGTCTATACAATAAACATGCACATGATGGTGCATTGTTTCATGATGATGAATTCAGGAGAAAGGCACATAGTTTGTTCTTTCATATATGGAATAGGCTTGCGGAGAATCAGAAAACTGAGGATAAGTGTCTGGTTCTAGTGGTTATTAGTGGCAAGTATTTTGGATATAATGCCCCCTAATCATGATTGCACATATGTATGGTATCGGGGGATTAACCTTTAGGAAAAATATGAATATGGTATCTCCGACTTTTTGTCTGGCAGGTTAAGAGTTATTCCGTCTGAGGTTGATGTTGAATCTCCTCCCTTTGACTATGGACGCGTGATATCATATACTATTGTCATAGGGGATTGCATAGAAAAATTCTCTTTAGGACAAGAAGTAAATCCATCAGTATGGCTAGAATTTTTGCACTCGAGTCCTACTACCAGCACAGGGCTCAGGTAAAGATACTCTTAGGTTCTAATGTGGAACCCATTAGAAGTCTTGAGTATAAAAGTGTCACTAGTGTAGCGAGGGAATTGTTAAATGGGGGTCTTTTTGATGTTTAGTTCCTGTCTGAAATGTTTTGGGGGAGCTATACGCCCCCCGCGGCTGTGCGCCGCTGTGTTGGCTATTCGCCAATAATCCCTAGTTTAATAATGTTTATTGTTAGTATTATTTTTAGTGGTGGTGAATTTTGGCTCGGTCTATAACTA
>CAZVPA010000062.1:0-13191 GCA_964628995.1 uncultured Nitrososphaerota archaeon
TCCATTCCGAATTCGCATCAGGCTCTTTTTCTCCTCTTTGAAGAGTATCAAGAATCTCATCAATCTTTTGTTCCATACCAGCATCCATTTTTCCTTCATAGGAATAATTCAGATAGACAAAACCTTCTCCATACTTATCCTCAGCAACAATCTTCGCTATTCTTGGAATAAGTCTTGTTCCTAATCTGGTTACTAGTCGTCTTTGGACCTTAAATGCTCTCAGTCCATCATCAGTGAAAAATAACGAATGGAAAGGGTATGCCTTCTTAAGGGAGTCAAGGTCAATCTTTGGAAGAATATGCTTACCGAACTCTATCAACTCACTTTCTATAAGCTTTCTAGCTTTTTCACTTAGAGGCATCAGTGTCACCGAAATCATTTGTAAAAAGAAATTTTATTTAATAATATATGACGCTAGTTTATTCGTATAGTGATACTACTATATGGAGATATCAATGCAAGAGATAGTGGCCTTTGTTAGTAGAGATTCAGCAATAGAGATGGCATATAAGCCTCGTACAGCCTATTTTAAGAGATGCCAAGAATTGGGCCTGAAGAAACCAAAAGGTTTCTTCGATCCAAAGATTAGAAATGTGCATCCATATATTGCTCGACGTGCAAGAAGTGCCGCAAGATTCATAAATCTCTTAGCTCTAATGGATGTTAAAAAAACAAGAATACCAGATGAAGATATTGCCCGAATATTAGGTATTGATTGTCTTCAGAGGGCAATAGAAAATGGTTTTCCTCCTTTATTATCATTTACCCGTCCAAATACAGATTTACTGAAAAAGTATATTCGAAATTTGGATAGAATTATACTATTAGATCCCATGGCAGGTGGGGGAACTATACCATTAGAGGGTGCATTGATGGGCCTTGAAACTCATGCCATTGATTATAATTCATTATCATATATACTCATGTTAGCGACAATTTTATATCCCCAACAATATGGCCAGAAAATACTGAAGAACCTCGAATCTTTCTTTGAGGCACTTAAGAGTAAAGTTTTAGACATACTTTCTAAGCTTTATGACCCAAATATTAGTGCAGATATAGTTACTTTTGCTATACCTAAAGGAGATATCATGCTTGTCATGGAAAACGAGTTTAAAGTTTTGAAGAATAAAATCATTAAGTTACCTTACAAGAAAATGACGAACAAAACAATTTTTGTCAAAAAATGGTTTCAACTTCAAAAAAATTTGATCAGTGGTCTTAACAAAGATCTCCTAAGAGCACATCTTTTCGTCGGACAAATTACTAATAATGGTAAGTTCATAGAGAATACTTGTGATGGGTTCTATCAATACCAGATTCAAAGCTTGGAAATGCTTAAGGAAGATGAGAATAAAAGCTTGCTCAGAGAGATCCTTAGGTATGCTATACCAAAATCAAATACGGCATATAATTCCTTATATAGATATGGTTGTAACCATTTTGTTCTTCTAATGAATCCACGACAACTAGTATCTTTGCTCACAATATTGCGTATAGGTTTTGGTTTCCTGAGAAAAATTGAGGACAAAGAACTAAGAAAAGCAATAACGGTCTACTTTGCACTTTTCGCATCTAAACTATGGAATTTTAACAATATATTAACAACATGGAACTATAATACGAAGACGCTCAGAGACAGTACTAGTAGTTACTATCGAAGCAGAAAATTTACTCTTGGAAGAGAATACGCCGAAGGTAACCTTATTTATAGACAGATAGACTGGGTATTGGAACTTAATAATGAGGAGAAAAGTGGTGGTGGAATATTCCCAATACTCAAGTTATTAGCTGATCAACTATCCTTAACTAAAAACAACATCATCATTAGAAAGTATTCGGCACTTCACTTATTAGATCTATATAATCCAGAAACATTCGACATTATAAATGTTGATCCTCCCTACGGGGAAATACATTCCTATTCGGATTTCTCAGAGCATTTTCTCTGGATAATACATTATGTGTTAAATAAGATGGGTTTTGATGATTTAGTGAACTACCCCGCGGAACGAAGCGAAGAAATCATAGCAACAAAAAAAGAATCAAATACATATTTCAGGAGAATAGAGATTTTTCTCAAGCAATGCTATCATGTCCTTAAAACAAATGGCGTTTTGGCAATATGGTTCAACCATCGTGATCCTAAGGTATGGAGAAAACTTGTACAAGCAATAAGGAAGGCTGGGTTCTATATTCATCAAATAATCCCGCTTGTGTCGGAACATCCAACAAGAATCATAGCAAAAGGAAAAAGTAAAATAAATAGGATACTAGTCATCTTTTGCAAAAAAGCACAAATAAGTGAGAGTATTCAAAACAAAGTAAACGAGTTTATAGAATTATTAAAAAACGCGAAGATAATGCCGAGAGAAAGGATAACACAGCAAGAAATAGAATTCTACAAAGCGATTGTCACGTATGCATATGAGTCAAACAAAAACTAGCTTTTGATGGATAGTTTTATTGTCCCTAAGGATATGATAACCAACACTAGAAATAACTTTTAGTATTATGTTTATGACTTTTCTTGCTATTTCGTACCTATAGCTTGTTTTTATCTTTGTTGGTTTCGCATCCATGATTTTCTTGATCCATGTTTCTGAGTCCTTTCTGTTGATTAGTCCTTCCAGGTTGTATATGAATATTTCCCTAAATCTTGCGGCAAGCAGTACTGAGACATCATCAGCAAGTTGTTCTGGGTTATTGTATATAGGTTCGTTGCCGAGTTTTCCTGGCCATATTGCCCCTATCGAGGGTATGATTTCTTTCTTGAGGTATTTGTGTGCCGTTGTGAGGATACGTATCATTCGCCATCTGGCTGTCCTTAGGGGAATACGGAGTGTTGCCGATATGATACTGTTATATACCATTAACGACAGGGCGTCGGCTTCTACTTCGTAGATTGGGAGCCCAAATAAGTATGAGATTTTTCTCGATGTTGCTTCATCAAACTCGAAGGGGATATCTGGAGCAACAGCTATGACCCTATACCCCATATTGTGGAGTGTATCTATGGTCTCGCTAAGCATTTTTGTGCCCCTATCGAAATTCTTGATGTTCTGTTTGATAAAGGCGAATAGGTCGCTCAGACTCACCCTATGGGAGAGAAAATCTGTGGCGATTCCTAAGGGGGGCTCTAGATCTATGGCTATGAAGCTTATGTCTACTTCCCAGTTGGAGATATTATTGATAATCCTTCCGATTTTCTCCTGGAAGATTCTGGCGTTGAGAACATTTATCCAGTATCCATACTTCTCCTCGAGGAGAGGCCACAGCCCAATAGGTATATCTAATCCACTTATAATCCTTAATGTACCAATAACCCCATTCAGATCCTTGACCGCCAAGATTATGCCTATCCCATAGCTATGTAGTATCTCCAGTATACCCCTCATGCGTGGGTGCCTTGGGTTTACGTCCTCGTACCAGAAAAAGAATTTTGTATGGCTAGTCATATTTCTCCTCCACGAAGTATTCATGTTTCGATGCGAACCTTATGAAGAATTCTTCGCCTAAGAGTTTTATCTGTGAACTATATGCCATCAGGGCCTTCCTCTTTACCGAGACAATATCTTCCGACAATTCACAGGCTGTGGCTCCCTCCGGGGTTTCTCCCCAAATCATATAGTACCTAACCAAGACATTCTCCAGATCCATTATTGATAGGGCCTGTTTGAGGGCAATGCAGGTGGCCCTATGATCCCTATGTCCATCCTCTATATGTGGGCAATAGATGATGTTGGGCTTCAGGGATGCTATGAGCCTACGGAAAACCCCTACTAATTCGTCAATCCTATACATTACCTCCATATCTGGAAAACCCAAGAAATATATGTTGCCTGCTGGAACCCCCAAGATTCGCATAGCCTCCAGTGCTTCTTCTCTACGTAACGAAGCAACAAAATCAAAAGGAATAGGACCTAATCCATGTGCGTAATAACACTTTTCTCCAAGCGTCACAAAGACAACATATACAGTATCTCCCCCAATGATATGTTTCCTGATGGATCCACCAGCACCCAATGTTTCATCATCGGGATGAGGAACAACAACTAATACGATCAACAATACCACCAATCAAAAGAGGAAAATAGCATATAAACGCGGTAGCCATATGTTATGCTCCCTAACCCTCGAGGAAAACATTTATTGTTCTCCAGGGGCACAAATTTGGGTATGCTTAACATTAACCCAAAATGTGTGATAGGAGCTATGCGGGACTCAATATATACACTTCCAAGAACAAAACACATATGACCAGCGGAGGATTATGTAACACAAAACATATGATGCCATATCCCCGTATATAGGTTCTGGTTCGATTATATTGTCTTAAATTATATTTTATAGTAATTACTATTGGATATAATTACATCTGGGTGTAATTAATGTTTGTTGATCGTGGAGAGGAACTTTCATGGCTCGTATCGCTATATAATAGCCGTCTGAGAGGGACGAAGTACAATGTTGTGATCTATGGTCTAAGACGTGTGGGCAAGACTACTCTTCTCGAGGAGTTCACTAGGAGAATAGATTATGGTGTTCTCCTGAGAGTCTCCTATGTCACAAGTGGTAAAGAACTTGTCGATAATCTAGTTAGTGCATTAAGCGATCTGGCCACTAGGAAAAATTTGGATATCCCAGAATACAAATACCCTCAATCAACGTTTGAGGCATTGAAGTTCCTGATTGAGTACCCACAAATATATAGTGAAACAAATAGCATAGTTCTGGCAGTATGCTTAGATGAATTTCACCTGATGATTGAAAACCTTGCCTCAAGAATAGCCTTGGAGGAGGGATTAAAGTTGAAGGATGCCCTCCGTAAAGTCTTCTGGTATTTGAAAGACTCTCTACCATTAACAACAAAAGTCTTTTGGGTACTATCAACGAGTTTATCATGGCATCTCCTCGAGAAATATTCTAAGACTGACCCAGCAAGGAAGGCTTTTCTTGCACTATTCACAACGAGAAAAATAGGGCCATTAGATAAAGAATCATCTATCGAACTGATTAAGCACCTCTCCACCGCCCTAGAGCACGAAGTCCCCTATGAGGTTGCTGAGAGGATATATGAAGTGACGGGAGGAATACCCGCACTAATAGAACTAGTAATAAGTCACGTGAGCCCACGCAAGATAAGGAGTATTGAAGGACTCAATAAATTACTTGAGGAATTAAGTAGCCTAGCCGAATTTAATGATTTCTTCGAAGCTATACTAAGGTTCATCGATGAGGTCTCCCGCTACGGGCGGAACATGATATTGAGAGTTATGAGAAGCATAGCGCATGGAAAAACAACACCCAGCGAAATCGCTAGAGATGAAGCCTTAGATTATAACATTGTCTATAATCTCCTCGAAGAATTGGTAGAGATGGGGTTCGTAGAGAAGCAAAAACTGAACAGGGAGGCAATATATCTACTCAAGTACCCGCTAATGAAAACATGGCTACTATCAACAAAACCATATATCAGCACGACGGATAGAGAAAAACTGAGAGCATCACTAGGAATAATGTTTGATAAGTATGTAGAGGGACTCTTCAACAAAGCCAAAGAACTCAACAAACCAGTAATCGTAGAGGAAAGGAACGGTATACTATTTAACAACACAACGGATCGATTAGAGATACTACCAATATACAAAGTATATATCCCAACGGGGCCACCGCAAAGACAAATAGACCTGATAGCCATCGGGAGGATCGGGGCAAGAGAACTCTACTACCTAATCGAGAACAAATATACAATGTCACCAATACAACCAAGCGACATAGAGAAATTTGTCGAAAGAGTAAGAACACTAGTCCGCGAGGAAGGAATCAGGAATTATGTGGCCCTGATCATTCAGGGAGGAGAAGGAGGCTACCACCCATCAAGCATAGCAATAGCAGTAAGAAACAGTATAATAACGGTAACAAAGATCGGGCTTATAAAAATAGCGAAAAAAATCGGATACCCAAAAATTGCATAGTTAGAGAAACACTCAGGCCCAGAGCAATATCCAAAACACCAATGGAAGAACTCTATATGGACAATTTATAGCCTACATGATCAGCAAAACTAGTTTACGATTTTTTCTACCAGTAATCTATAGTGGTTATTCGAATAACATATTTGCTATATAGTAAAAAAGCCGAATTTTGTTTAATATTAGACTCAGAATGAATTCGGGTTATATTGCGTGTAGTCTTGGTGGGTTTTGTGGCGTGTCGAGAGTCCCCATTCATTTATGAAGATGCTGTTCCTGCGGATAGATTCTTCGACAGGAGGGATGAGATCAACTTTTTGGTTGAGAATCTCAGAGTTAAGAGAAAGATGCTTCTGTGCATTGTCGCTCCCCTTAAGTATGGTAAGTCGAGTCTCATGCTTCGATATTATGATATTCTAAAGGAGATTGGAGATATTATACCCATTTATGTGAATTTGAAAAAAGCTGATATGCCGATAATGCTTATCATTGAGGAACTTAAGAAGTGGGGTATTAACTTAACAAAAGCGTATCAGGAAGCAAGAGAATTAGGTCGTCTTCAGAAACTATTTGATGAGATAAACGAATCACTTAAGGCTGGGAACCTATGGCTTTTTCTTCTTTTTGATGAATTCCACTTATTGCCCGAAATTATACGTGGTGAGGGTTTTTATAGGGATATCTCCAATGATAGCATTATCTTTGGGTTTTTTAGAGGCTTCGCCGAGGGGGCGAGGATAAGCTATATTGTTTGTGGTTCCGTCATAGAGCCTCTAATGAGAGCTTTAGATGTATGGGGTGGCAGATTTGAACTCATATACTTGGGACCATTCAACCAAAAGGATGCCGTGGAAATGCTTAAGTCCTTATTTGCTCGTGGAGGAATGAAAATCAGTGATGAAGAAGCATTAATAATTGCGGAATCAGCAGGATTTCACCCATTCTACATGCAGTATATGGGTCATAAAATATTTTTAGCAAGAGAGATAAGTAGGAAATCCATCAGAATGGCAAAACAAAAACTGTTTGAATTTTTGATTCCGATATTCATATCCTACCTAAAAAAGATTAAAGCTCTAGGGAAGGAATATCTTGATACTCTGGCAAAAATAATAAATGGGAATCCCCTGGGGGCTGATGACCTAGAGATCGTCTCAGATTTACTCAGAATGGGGATAGTAAAACCGAAAAATGCCGAATTTGAAATAGTGGATCCCCTTTTTAGGAGATACTTGCAACAAATAATAAGGAAAGTGAAAATCTCGGAAGTCAGTATAGTAGGCCACTGGGCTGAACGCATAGTAGGAAATTATCTCGTTGAGAAAGGATATACACCATATTACTCTCACGATAGTAGGGGGGCCTTTGATATATATGTTCGCGTAAAGGGTGTAGATGCAGGTATACAGGTAAAATACTCAGCTGAGGGAAGAATTTATCTTAGTCAGGAAGAGGCAGAGAAGATAATCCTTAGTGCAAAAGAAAACAAATGGAGACCAATAATAGCCTTGGTTGGAAGACAAATAAAATTCTTTCCAAATATTCGACCAGGAAAGTACACTATAGACCAAGGATACCAAGAAATAGAAGAAGCCATTAAAAATACGAGCAATTATGCTGAACTCTCTCCAGATCTTGCAACTAGACACGAATTTTAGAAGCTATTTGCTATACTTTATATATTACTATACATGGTATTCATGTGGGTGATTGGAGTGTACACCACGATTAAAGTTAAAAAAAAGAACCCCTTGCGAGGCTATCATTGCGTCGTTGCTGAACTATCCGCAAGATTAAGACGTAGGGTTACTTATGATGAAGCAATAAATTATCTCATCAATATTCATAACTCAAGAAAGCCTGCGAGAAGGCTAGATAGGGCAACTTTGAAGCTTATAGAAATGATAAGGAAGTCATTTCCAGGTGCTGGTCCAGAAGACCTCAAAGAATTTAGACACTAGGATCATTAGAGCAATTTTGTAGCCTATGCCCCGAGTCTCTGTTTTATTTCTTCTTTTGGGCACCTTTGTCTTCACGATTTTTACTGTTTCTGTGAGGACGAAGTACCATACTGTGAATGCTGCCATTCCCATTGCACTAATCATACCACTCTAGGCGGGGATATATACTATTGCCCCGAACATTATCATTATTGGTAGATTCTCGTACCGTTTTTGTTCTGCCTACTTTGCGGTTCTTCTAGGGGTTGTCGAGGATTTCGGTCTCGGGTCTTCCCTGTCCAGCTGTGCGATCATGAATATTATATGACTCTCTTCCTCATGATTATTGTCCTCATCTTTGTTTATGTGAATGTTGTGGCTTCGTAGAATTGATGTTCTTTCTAGATTTAATGTATTCCTCAAGAACTATCATTTTGGCTCTCCTATGTCTTCTGGGCATATGTAATGTGAAGAAATAGGCTATTATAACGAAATTACATACGAATAGTACCCAGTATATTTTTATTGCTGATGGCCACAGACCCATCACGAACCTATCTATAAAGATGTGTCCATCGAATACTACTGGGTTTGCTTTATCCACGATATACCTAAAAAACGATACCATATCTATCTCTCGAGGTAGTAGCCATAGAAAGCAGGCATATCCGTAATTTGGTACGTGGTGGTGCAACAGAACATTATCACCGAAGGAGATTGTGATTCTTTTGTAGAAGAATCCAGAGAAACCGATACATATGCTGAATTTTGGATCTCTAGGTGTTCTTGCTGTCCAGAAGTTTAGTCCGCTACGGATATATGGTTCGAAACTTCCTGTTGTCCCCGCAGATAATATTGGGTGGGAATTGTAGAAGGCTCCCGCAGGGGCAAAACCAAGCTTAGGTATGCTGGTATTTGTGAGGGGGAGAGCGATCATTGAGAATACGAAATCATCCTTATCGAGGAATGTTATCCCCATCCATAGGTTATTGTTGGCTATTTTTTCCATCACTATGTTTATATGTAATACTACGTATGTGGAATTGTAGAATATGGAAGTGATAGTGTAGTCTATGCCATCATTATACGTGTGGTTGCCGACCCTAATAGTATTTAGTAGGGTATAGCATGCATTTAGCCCATAGATCCTCATCGCTGTGGGAAGATATATGTAGCCCCAATCATCAATGATCTGCAATACGAGGATGCCTATTTGGAGACCCTCAACCCTATCATCACTAACCCCTAATCCAAAGGATATATTCAGCGTTCTATTCGTCGCGATATCCACATATATTATTTCCATAGCTGGAGGAAAGGGATACATATCACTCTCTCCCGCCCACACATCTAAATAGACGCACACCATAAGGGTGACAAGGATAAAAACAGCCTTTCTCATACGACACCAGCCTCCATAAGGTATCCAGTCCCATATAAGAGTCCCGTAGGCAACATGATACAGAAGTCTATAACCCTAAAACCATCGGGAGGCCTATCCACACCCAGAACCCCATCAATACCAACCACTTCGCCCTCACCATCAAATAATAATTCTACAGTAGCCCTAATAACCATCTTGTGGTAATGTATCTGGGCGACCCGACTTATTATATTATACAGATCCACAAAGGATAGCTCCCTGACTCCAGCGAATTCTAGTATGTCTGCCAGACATACGCAACCATTATTTTCGAAAAACCTCCTAGCGATAAAACGGAGCCATATATCATCGGTAGTCTCCTCTATCTTAATGGCAAATATGACAAAGATTAGTAGTGTTGAGAAATGCATGTAGAGGCTTGGTAGGATAAGCCAGGCAAAACCATCCGTGAGGAATACTAGGAGGGATAATGATAGGAGAAAATTATAGAAGACAAGAAACCACCCACTAATGAAGACTCTTCCACCACGGAATACAGCGACTCCCCCGAGTTTCTGGTTGGAGGTAGCAGCACCACCAACATAACATACTACCAAAGCCAGCAGTAACTTTGGGTAACCAAAAAATCTGTCCCCATACATAATAATTTGGGGAAAAATAAAAACAATAAACCATGACAAGAAGGGATAGATTATAGTAATTATGTTCACTCCACCATATACTGGTAGGTGGCCACCACACCTAAGCCAAAGAATACAACATGGTATGTAGATAGACAAAAAATATATGCCAAGTCCAATAGTTAATAATCTTTCCCCAGTCAGCATCGTGGAGCCATATGTTGAAATCAAAATAAGAATATCAACAACTATGGCGATTATCGGACTAGCCACATAGAGCACCACTATCTTTCTTCTGCTGTACCTTTCAGCAACACGCCTAACGAATGGTACATACATTTGAAAAACCCCAATAATTGGGAAATATTTTACCTCAAAAATCTAAACCAAAGAGATAAGACTTAAAAAAGTTTAATTGTGGTTATATTTTGAGTGACTCAAAATTTTGAGTTGGTCAAAAATGACCATTAGAAGAGAGTGCTTAAGGGAGGGAATTTTTTCGCTGGGGACTGAAAAGAAACTGGAGAATATATTTGATCGGGAGCATGAGAAGAAATATATTACCACTCTTATTCGTTCCAGAGCTTGGTTCTCGATATGTGGATTACGCAGAACTGGTAAGACTACTCTTATACGCTCAATTGCTCATTCATTGGAGGGTTTCAGCACTGTGTATGTGAATGCACGGGAGCTTCCGGAAGAAAACACATTTGACGCATTCCTCGAGAGATTGAAAGAGGAAATCGCCACGATTTTATGGAGGAGTAAGCTGAGAAATCTTGCGAGTAGAATTAGCAAGTTGAGCTTTATTGGTGTATCGATAAGCCTAAGAGATAGAGCACAAGTCAAACTTGTAACTGCATTGGGCAATGTAGTGAAGAGGAAACCTCTGATAATAATTATTGACGAGGCCCCATATATCCTAATGTATGATAGAGCCCACAAATTCTTATCAGCATTGCATGATAGATTCGCACCGGAGATCGTGGTTGCGCTTACAGGCTCAGTTATATCGCTTAAACACTCACTCGAAAAAGACGAAACAAAGCCCCTATATGGGAGAGTTGAGGAGGAATTGATGCTACAGCAGTTCGATGAGGTTCTATCTAGACGCTACCTACTGGAGGGATTCCAGCAATGTGGCGTGGATCCACCAGGAATCCTAATCGAAACAGGAGCGAGGAATCTGGGTGGGTTTGCTGGATGGCTAACACTATATGGTAGAATCATAGTGAGAAGAATTATTACTGGCGTTGAGATAAATGCTAGTGACATACTGAGAGAACTTGAGGATAGAGCACGCAAGGTTGTATATGGAGAGATCGCCAAATTTCTGAGGTTCAAGAAAAACTTTAGAGTATACATTAGAGTACTCAAGAAAATAGCGGTAGAGGGCGAATCAAGGCTTGTCGAAATATCCAGTACAATTAATAGGGATCCATCAACAACAACATTTTACCTGGACCAACTAGTCCTACACGGGATAGTCAGGAAGATCAATAGGAGATATATAATACCAGACCCACTCGTGAGGAGAGCAATCCAACGGCCAGAATTTGAGAAAGAAATCAAGATCAGGTTATAGAGACACCACATTAAACAATACTAAAGCATAATTGTCCCAGATGCCCATGAAGCTTGCTTATACCGAATCTCTCCCAAAGATCCCCCTTGTTCTTCTGAGAACTGTCTAACCAATACCCCACTAGAATCTGTCTAATCGATAACCCCATTAGTCGCCCCACCAATCACATGAAGACCAACAATGTATGCTTCTTCCCCCAAACCTATTCCCAAGAACAATGACTACTTCTAAGCATGAACCTAAAGCATTCCGAAAGCCGTAGGTAGAAAAATAATTAATAAGTAGTAATATTAGATGCCGATGCTTGAGTTATCTTGGCTCTAGTTTTTCCCAAGGGATTACTGGGGGTCGTGGAGTCCGAGACTCCTGAGAGATTCTCCATCTCTTGCTTGGTCTTAGGAGCAGTATACATGGAGCCACTAAGAGATGAAGAATCACAGCAATCTCTGCATATTGGAACATAAAAAACTCAACAAATGAAAGATATGTTATCACTATGGGGGCTAGTACAAAAGTAATGAATTGATCCAAATCACCACCCTTACTGACAGTGGAGACCAGATCTAGGATAACTACAAATAATAAGGAAAATGTAATGATGATAAACGCAGGAGACCATAGCAATACAATTAGATGCCCCAATCCATTAGTCTTCAGAGAGACAGAGCTTATCGGCTCATTTAGAAACACAACAAGCCCAAGCATGATCCAAGGGATCTTCTGTCGCTCCAGCCTACCACCCCAGAGGCCAGCAAACCCCATAAAGACCAGTGGTTGAAGATACATACAAAGAATCACAATATCCGGATAATTCGAAAAACTGATACTGGCTATGGGATAATTCAGAAACATTAGAAATAGCAAAAAAATAAAAAGGAGGAGTCTAGGGAAATACGGGATACCGACAGCAACAATAAAGGCAACAATAAACCCGAGTGCCAGATAGGAGAGGTAGAGAGCTATGGATACTCCAGAACTATAAAGCAGAAAGGAGAAAGGAACAAGAATACTAAATATTAGTACTGAAAACCAACCCAAGCGGTCGGAAAGCCCCTGAGGTGGAAGACCAATACGCACCATCCCATCTGGACTAAAATACCCATCAATCAGGGGGATCAGAAAAAATAGAATCAAAAGCAAGATACGAATAGTGGGGATCAGAGTAAGCATACTCACAGACATCCCTCCAGCAAGCTTACAGATGTGGAGACACTAGAAGCCATATACCACAACTCAGCCAGAATGATTAGTGTAGGGAAACTCTCAACAAGGTCATTCCGAACAAAGAAGAACCCCGCAGCATTAGTAGCAACGACAGGACTTACCCACTCTGGAGATATCTTCAATATTTCTCGCAAGATGCTATATCCTAGGTTCCAAATATCCTCTGGGGTACCATGAAGTGGAATTCTTAAACGAATATATATTCGGTCTAGTAATAGATAGTTTAGACCTAGACCCGTCAAAAACTCAACAGTACCCTTGGGCCCATGAGGAGTAAGCCAACGAGCAAGTATGGTTAGCATTAAGTGTTGCATAGCAAACCTAATCACCCTATACAGGTATATCGCCGCCTCTATGGCCTCTCTTTCGCCAGTTCGATCATACTCATTGATAGCCCAATCAGCAATTGAAGGCATAACATACAGATCCATATACCCGTGGGCTGCGAGGGCACCACCAAGAA
>CAZVPA010000063.1:0-5313 GCA_964628995.1 uncultured Nitrososphaerota archaeon
TACTAATATTCCCTTGGTATTCTTCCATATACTAAAAGCCGTATATAAATGTTAACATTAGGATACCGAAATTCAGCGTAACTATGATTCTTCATCGCGTGAGGCTCTGGCTTGCCGGGTTTTCATCATCATATTATTTTTAATATAGGACATCAGGGCTCCAAGCTTTCATCATAGTGCAGCCCGGTCGTTCTTTCATCATCAATATAAATAAAAAGTTTTTAAGGATTTTTAATAGGAAAAAGTAATGTGAGTCTGTTTTAGTGATGTCTATGGCTGAGGAGGAATTACATGAGTTGAGTCCAGAGGAATTAGAGGCCCTTAGAGCAGTTTTCTTTAAGGAGATCTCTGCTGGTCCAACAGAGGAACTCCAACTAGTTGTACATCCTCATCTAGAGAAATTAATGAATGAAAATCCGGATATTATGGCATGCTTTTTGGTCGATTCCGCCGGTATGCCTGTGGATCATGTGACAAGAGAAGAAAAATCAATATTTACCGAGGAATTCCTCGTGGTAGTAAGCGCTAACATTTGGGGTTTGTTCGCCGCTTCAGAGCGGGAAAGTATAGGTCTAAATCTTGGCCATGTACGTCAGGTAATCGCAAGGACGAGTGAGGGATTTCTTTGTATAACCAAATGTGGAGAAAGTCATGCATTAGCGGCAATAGCCCGGCCTAGGGCTAGATTAGGAGTCGTACTACGAGATCTCGGCGTCTATTCTGATCTAATCGCAAAAAAGATAAGTGAGATCTCCCAGTAATCATATACGGAGATCGTAAAAAAGCTAGAATTCTTCTTCTTTCTCTTCTACTTCGCTTTCACTTTCAGACTTTAGCTCGAATGCTTCTTTTGCGGCTATTATATCATCAATTCTTAGCAACATTACTGCTGCCTCTACGGCCGATGCTAACGCATTCTTCTTCACTATTAGAGGATCAAAATACCCAAGTTCTGCCATATCTGCAATACGACCATTAATGACATCAATACCATATGTGTGTTTCCCTTGAGCATGATATGTTCTCAGCTTGTTAAGATCTTCTATCGGATCTAAACCAGCAGTTTCAATCAGTGTGCTAGGGATTATCTCGAGAGCATCGGCAAAGGCTTTAACAACAAGACGTCTTCGGCCAGTAAGTTCTTGTTCAGCATACTCTCTGAGCTTAACAGCTAATGCCATTTCTGGTGCACCACCAGCTGGTACTATTCGTGGGTCGAGCATAACATTACGTATGCTATAGAGCATATCCTTCAGGTTTCGTTCAGCTTCTTCAACAATAAGTTTTGAGCCTCCTCTTATCAAAATTGATACTGAACGAGGATTCTTCGCACCACGTATGAAAATCATTGTTTCGTCGCCTACTTTCTTCTCTTCTACGATTTCTGCGTAGCCAAGCGCATCCTTACTTAAGAAGTCTTCATTCTGAATTATT
The DNA here is from genome assembly GCA_964628995.1 of uncultured Nitrososphaerota archaeon. Lineage (GTDB taxonomy): Archaea > Asgardarchaeota > Njordarchaeia > Njordarchaeales > Panguiarchaeaceae > Panguiarchaeum. The sequence goes on from CAZVPA010000063.1 coordinate 1,435, forward strand.
CTGGCACCTGTAGCCTTGGCGATTTTTTCTATATCACTCTTTTTAACTCTGCGTACCGCAAGTATTCCGTGCTTGGCTAGGTAATGTTGAACAATATCATCTATACCCTTCTGGCAGATGACTACATTTGCGCCTGTATCTATGATCTTTTTGGCCATCTCGTGTAGCTTTTCTTTTTCCCAATGGAGTAGAGCATCAATTGATTGTTTTGCCGCCAATATGTGTACGTCAGCAAATTCGCTTTTTTCAAGCTCAAGTGGGTATGCTATTAGTGCTATCTTTGCATCCTTTACTCTTCGTGGCATACGGTGGTGAACTATTTCTTTGTCAAGAACAATACCATATATAAGTTCTGTGTCTGTGAGAGAACCTCCCTCCTTCTTCTCGATTTTTATTTCGTCTATTGGGATCTTCTTTTTACCATTTTCCTCGTACATTATTGTCCTGATAGCATCATATGCTATGTTGCCAAAATGATCCGCATAGGCGGCGATGGATTTTGATGTAACTGTTGTCTTTGCCACCTTTAGTACTTCTTCTCTGTTGTTTGGATCTATTTTTATCGATATATTATCAAGCATCTTAGATGCATATTCATAGGCCTGTAGGAATCCATCAATTATCTTTGTTGGGTGTATGTTATTATTTAACAGTTCTTCGGCCTTGCTCAATAATTCCCCCGCCAATACGACCACTGTTGTTGTGCCGTCTCCAACCTCAATATCCTGTGTTTTAGAGAGCTTTGATAAAAATTTGGCCGCTGGATGCACAATATCTATTTCATCGAGTATTGTTGCGCCATCATTTGTTATAACAACATCACCAAATTGGTCAACCAACATCTTATCTAAGCCTCGGGGACCAAGACTCGTCTTCATCATTCGTGCAAGTGTTGTGGCAGCTAGTATGTTATTTCTTAGAGCTTCACTACCATACGCTCTTCTCGTTCCTTCCTTGAGAATCAACACGGGGATCGCTCGCCTTTCCTCAGCCGCCATATATTCATCACCCGTTTTTCCGCTTCTGGGTAGATAGAAAATCAAGGTATTTAAGGGTGACTATTTATATCTTGATAGAGCCACTTTGTTGCTAATTTTGTAAGACTGTAATGACGCGTTTTCTTTCGATTGAAACAATAAGATTGGTGATAATATATGACCCACTATGGAATCTTCGAAAAAATAAAGAGACTCTTGAAAGGAAAGAGAGCATCTCCGCTCGTTGAGGAAGGGTTACTTATAGGACTAGCAATAATACTCTTCCTAGTGATTGTGACTATAGTAAGTGATATAGTTGATTGGATTAATGAACTAGCTAGTGAACTTCCATGAACTATCTAGAGGCTATACGTGATACCGATGCTCAATAAGTCAGCTATTCTTACGGTATACAATATATTAAGCAAAGCGCTAGTAGCCACATATACTAATGGGGATAGCATGGGAGATATTGTTGGTGCATTAAAACGCCTTCCTTCACGGCTAATATACACTATAATAAGGGCAATAATGTTTCTCATATACGTAACAATGTTTCTTGGGATATTCTTGATTCTATGGGGAATTTTGGAGTGGCTTACTGGATGGAACGAACATAATGGAAAACGAAACGTAATAAGGGGAGTAATATTATTAGTGACCTCTAGTGTGCTCATGGGCGAGTTATAATCTATATAAAGAACTCACTATATCAATATATTCCGCCCCATTCCTCACTATAGGGTAATAATCTTTGATGAGAATGTGGCAACAATATCTAGCGATCCTCCTCGCAATACTGTTATATGGAATAGATATAAGACTTATAGGAATACTCAAACAGAGAATAGCTATAACATCATATAACATACAGGCGAATCTAGAAGACAAGCTTATAGATTTTCTCCTATACTCAATAAGCATTGGAACATTATCTATAAGATTAGCATTAAAAGTTCTTGGTGATCTCGCGAAGAAATCGAATAGAGCTTGGCATCTCCAACAAAAAATTAAGATAATAATAAAAGAACAAAATACTGTTACGAGAACCTACGAAGGACTCTTCATGAGGTTTTTACGTTTCAACGATGTAGCAATTTCTGATCCAAGACTAACAATGAAACTGACATCAAAAGAAATAGAAAATTTTCTAAGTTCAATCGAAAGTATGGTAGATAGATTTGAAGAATTAATGGCCCTCTTCCTCTTTGCGCTTTTTTTCATTCCTGCGATAATTACACAACTAGCCCTACTTACTGGTAACTTCCAGTTAGTAATAATTCTCCCTCTTGTTGGATGTCTTCTGTCAGTGTATATTTTGTCTCATCTGGAAAGATTAACCAAGGAAACCCCTAGCGCCAAAGCGACCGCCCTTGAATACTAGGGCACATCATAGCTACCACAAAAACCAAATATAGTAACATGAGCATCAACAAGGGATAATAACTTTCCAAAATAACCCACGGCCCCATCTTGAGGGCAATGATCCCAACTAATATGTCGCTCTTTAACACGCGAAGACTTATAAATAAAAATCATCTCTTTGGATTGAAGGTGGTACTAGTGAGTATAGAGCAAACCGAGAAGAAAGACCTAATAAAGGTAGTATCAATAACGCCGCTATTTCCAGTAGGGTTCTCCAGAACCCCCATCCCCCCCATACCAGAGTTACACGAACAATTAAGCCGACCAATAATCGAACTCAAACTCGAAAACAACAAGAAACTCCGGTTAATGGGAATACCATACGAAATAGCTGTGGAGATATGGATGGCCCTCAAAAGCAAGGGCAGAATAAAGATAAGACGTGACCCACGATTATCAATATCGGAATTACTATGTGAAATTGCCGATGTCGACCACATAGAGATAACCGACATATTACCAGATCTCGGCGTGTATGTGGCAGACATATATATAAAGGTAAAGGAGGACAACGGGGAGGAAAAGAAAATTGGCTACAAAATGATACCATCACACGCAATATTGCTAGCACTACTAAGCGGCGCAGATATATATGTCGCAAAGAAACTAGTACAATCAGAGCAGGATGAGGAAGAAGAAGGAGCTCTAGAAAAATTTGAGGATATTACCTATTGGTAGTAGTGCCAAAAAAACACTAGGTTTAGATGTAGTATATCTCATAATTCTTAAATAAAATGGGTGGACTTGAGAAATTCTCCATTATGTCTTCTAGCTCATTATATTTACACAAAAAAATTCTCCCCTTTGACACTATAAAGGTTCTATTCTTTTTTTCTGACGCCAAGACAAGCCAAGTTCTAGATCTCCAAATAGACCTACATAGTGATTTTTTATCAATACTGTATGAAACCTCAACAAGGAGGTCTACATCAACATTATTTCTCAGAAGGCCCTCCACAAAATTAGAGGTCTTCAACATATAGATGAAGAAACTAACTTCACCATTCCCATGCCCATTACAAACCAAAAAATCCTTACTGATAGCTCCCTCAGAGGTCTTAAACATTAGATATAATGTCCTGCCCCCCGAAAGGAAAAATGAGAGATCTGGTATAAAAAAGAGCTCCCCCCTCTCCAGAAATACAATCTTTGGAGACACTTTATGGAAAATATCATAAGTAATAAGATTACATAGATCCCTAATTCCGATCAAATCGAAAACGGCAATGAAACTACTAGAGCGCTCCATACGTTATTCCTTCTCTTCGGTAGAACCCTCAGAACTTGCCTCCTCAGATACGGACGCCCTAGCAAAGGAGGAACGTGGATGTATCTCGACAACATCGTCTCTCTTAACGAGATAGGATGGCGAAGTAACGATTCTACCATTTACTAATATGTGCCTATGTACTATCATTTGACGAGCTTGATGAGGGGTTCTGGCATATCCAAGACGCCAGACAACCGACTGGAGACG
>CAZVPA010000063.1:5323-13154 GCA_964628995.1 uncultured Nitrososphaerota archaeon
CTCCAATATATCCTCGACCCGAAGCTTCAGTATGTCATCAAGCGTTGAATCCTTTTCAAGTATACCTAACTTATAAAGTTTCCCTATTAATGCCTCTTCATCCTCCTTGCGTTCCTCGGGTGGGATCGCAAGTAGCTTTCTTGCTCGACGCCTGAACTCCGAAAGTAGGGTCTTCGCACGCCATAGCTCTCGTTTGTTTCTTAATCCATAAAAACCAACGAGTCGTATTTCCTCGATTAATCTATCCCTCTCAAAAGGCTTTCTTGGGGTCTTATATTTTTTTCTAAGTCTACGCAAGATTCTCACCTCTTGAGATGATGGACTATGGCTCTAGGCCGCGTCCGACCGAGTCTTTGCCCCCTTACTTTGAGCCCCTTGCTATGTCTTATCCCCCGCCAACAACCTATGTTTATCATATGTTCTATATCCCTTTTTATCTGAAGTGTAAGATTACTCCCAATTAGGTGTCTGTGCTCACCCGTCGTCCTATCAAATTGCCTATTGATAAGCCAATGGGGGATACCATATTTTGTCGGGTTCCTTATAATGGCGTCTATCTTCGCAATATCTTCTTCATCTAACGCTCCTAACATCACGTTTGGATCTAACCCTGCCTTTTTAATCACGGCATTAGCAAAACTTATACCAACACCAAGAATTTTCTTAAGAGCATACAATAGTGGCATATCTCCTGGTATGTCAGTATCACCGACTCTGACAATGTCCCTAAAACCCTCAGGCTTTAGGAATTCCTGTATGAATGTCTCAGGCACCTTCGGCTTTGCTTTCTTTTTCCTCGCCAATCATTTCACCCCTTGGTGGTATTCTCATTAAGTGGATATTTTAATAATCTTTATTAAATCCAATCTCCCGTTTCTAACTTGGATGGAAGATATTTCTGTGTGAGGAAACGGAATCCTTTGGATGCTAGTGCCTGTATTTCTGCCTTCTCTTTCGTCCTTAGCATAAGTTTTATCTCTTCGATATATTTGGGCCTTACTTGTATAAATGGTTCATTTAATAATTGCTGTGCTCGCAGTCGATCCCGAGGGGAGAGAGGGATACGCACATCTTTTGGGACGTTATACCTATCCAGATCACTCGGTCTGACACCAAGCCATTTAATATCTGGTGTCACAAGAAACTGAGACTCATATGAAAGCCTCTTTGACCCCACGGCATATACCAATAGTATATGAAGTCCATAGGGATCGGAGTCCACAAGTCCAAATACAGGGAGTTTAAGTTCCTTTACTAGCAACTTTAGAAATGCTCTAGTTCCAATATCTGCTTGCCCCTTTCCAGTTATAATTATGCATGGGTATTTATCATAGAACCTATCCTCGGAGAGCCTTATAAATGCGGCCTCTTTCTCAACAACCAAGATGAATTCAGCATCAGAATCGAGAATCTCCACGGTATCTATCAGCGGTGTTATAGCCTTCCCTCCTGTACCCATTCTCGTACAATCGATAATATCCCTCCCCTCCCTAAACCTTAATCTACCTATAACAGCACCCTTGGCACTAGCGACTACATGGAGGGACCATCTATCAACCTGCATCATTGCCGCGACATCTTCAAGGGCCTCATCGCTATCCCGCTGGGTCTCAAAGAGTACAACATCGTTATAGAACACTTCTCTCTTAGTTGCATGAATGTCTTCCTCTAAGAGTTCATGGATTATATCCAGTATCCTAGCGATTATCGTGGCCTTTCTGACAGACTGTAATGAACCGAGAGAGCTTCGCCTGAACACCTTTCTAAGAAATATAACATCTTGCGCTGGATCGTAAATGACATTTTTGCGGTCTCTCGATGGATAAACAAATTCTGGAATCTCATTGTTCATTATCGATAGATATATCCTCGACATAAGTTCATGTATCTCCCTATGGAGTACATCCCTATTCTTTCTCGTAACCTTTATGGCATCATCAGGGACCTCAACCTTATGTTTTTCTATACGCTCAAGAAGCTGTTTTCTAAGAGCCCTGATCTTTCTCAAGATTTTTGATGTTTGCCTGTCAGACGGCATACGAACCACAGCAGTAATGAATAAACACAGACTATACATAACTGCATATCATGGATCCTTCTCAAAAAAATTCTAACGATACACTCCTAAAAAAGTCTTATAAATTCCATTTCCACCAAGAAACTTTGTTCGGAATTATTCCATTCTATGCGTTCGCTTTACCCATAAGGATGTTTATAACCAATTAAAGCAATATCTATGAGCATTCCAGGAGGATCCACCAGAAATCCCATTCTGTATGGGTGTTTATAATCTTTTTTTGATATTGTGAGCAATAGTTGTTTGGGGAAGGAAAAAATGGTAAAGTATTCGGGGAAAGTCATACTGGAGCTCTCACATGAGGCACCAGAAGGGTTATCCTCAAGAATGGAGGAATTTATAGCAAAAATAAATGGGGAGGTTCTAAGGAAGGGGGCAAAAACTGATGAGGAAGCAGCAAAGGTTATTAGCTATGACGTTATCGGAAACAAAATAGTTCTTGAGATAACGGCTGGTAGAAAAATTGGGGTCCATATAGCAGCGCTCAGAGCAAAAAACTTTTTGGCCCCAATACTCGGCAAAGAGTATAGGATAGGAATAAGAGATGTTATCCTGACCAACGCGGCAATAGAACTTATGGGTAGACATTCAGTCAAGATAAAGGTTCCAATAATAGAGAGTATCGAAATTATGGACGACGTAACGAGGATTCATCTGAGGGATCTACACGAGAAAGATTTACAGAAACCATTATTGCAGAGATTAATAGCACTTGTGGAGGAAAAAGAGAGACGAAAGGCTTGGGGTGGAAAAATAGAGCATTGGGTTAAAATAAAGGAGAGCCCACGTAAAGCTATTATCTTTAACGAGGACCCCAATATTATCCTTGAGGAAATAGGATGGATGCGGAATATGGCTCCAGGGCAGTGGATATATACACCACCGCTAACTTCACTGCTTAGGAGTTTTGAGAAAATGTTTATTGATGTTGTTCTGAAACCACTAGGTTTCGTAGAAGCCGTTTTTCCTAAGATGGAGCCACTCCATATAGCACTAAAAACGGGACACTTGAAAGGTACTCCCAACCAGATGATATTTGCGAGTTTACCGATATCATATAACATCGAAGAATTTGAGGAATGGCAAGACTTCTTAAGTATATACGAGAACGTAGACGCCAAGCTATTGAGGAAATATACGGAGGCTCCAACATACTACATGTGTTTTGCTCAATGTCCACCATTCTACTATTTCCTCTCTAAAATGATATTCACGGACAGGAACATACCAATAAAATGGTTCGATAAGTCTGGCCCATCATTCAGATGGGAGGGCACAGGAGGACTTAGAGGCATAGAAAGACTCGTAGAGTTCCATAGAATAGAGGTAGTATGGCTTGGGACCCAAGAGCAAGTAATATCAATAAGAAACCAACTACTCGAGAAATATGAATACTTCATGGATAAGGTCCTTGACCTTGAATGGCGATGGGCTTGGGTAACACCATGGTTCTTAGTCCATGCTGGCGAGACAAAGGAGATAGAAGAGAGAATAGATATAAATCAGCCGGGGACAATAGATTTTGAGGCATACCTACCCTACAAGGGCGATAGGGAAAACCCAAAAAGCTGGCTAGAGATCGGTAATATCTCTATTCATGGAGCAAAATACACAAAGGCTTTCAGAATAAAACACGCGGCTAAGAAAATTCTATGGACTGGATGCAGTGGTTTCGGTGTAGAGCGCTGGGTACTGGCCTTTTTGGCCCAGAAGGGATTTGATAGAGATTCATGGCCAAAAATGGTAAGAGAGTACACCAAAGGGCTACCCATCGGTGTCGAAGCGTCCAATTACCCCAAACCCGAATTCTTAGAACTTAAAAGGAGAATAGAAAAACTTGTTGGTGCACACTGATAACCAGTATCTATTACATAATTTTCCAACATTTCTAATATGATTTTTTCCTTATTTCTCATGATCATATGGTGATTAGACTGGGTAAAAAAAGGGGAAAACATGAGGAGAAAACTATAAACCTGGAAGATGGGGATCTATTTGGGCTCATACTCCGGATGTTGGGGGGAAGCTGGATTGAGGTTTACTGTAGTGACGAAACAGTCAGGAAGGTTCGGATTCCCCGATCAAAGAGGCGAGTAAGGGTTAGGGAGAATGATATTATAATAATTCGGCCTTGGTATGGTATTGATGAAAGCAGAGCCGATCTGAAGGATAAGTTGACTCCTAGGCATATTAAAAATCTATTACAAACAAAACACAGAGAAGCAATACTGAAGGTTTTAACCGATGAATTAAAGGAGTTATACGGTATAGAGTAAAAATTTATAGTAGTACCGTGTGTCACATGACGTGGAAGGGTCATGGGAAAATTATAGTGAATTATGACTCACTGGAACACAGCTTTATTCCAGAAAACCTTCCAACCCGTGAGGATATTAGGAGCAGACTCTATGACCATATAATTAGGTTTCTAGAAGCGGGAAGGAAGGGCTTTATGGGAATACATATCTTTGGTAATGTTGGTACTGGAAAAACTGTTCTTTCCCGCCGTATTGGGAAGGACATAAGTGAAACTTTCGGGAGTGATGTTGTTACTTGCTACGTTAACTGTAGGTTATCACGAAGAATCTATAGGGTCGTTGCGGATATCGCCCAGCAATTATCGGAGGATCTTCCAAAACGTGGTTTATCGATGGATGAATTTATCGAGTTGATATTTATCGTGGTGAATGAAAAAGCAAGCAGGATGCTCCTTATCCTAGATGAAATAGATGCGTTATTCCGAGGGGATGAAGCCAAAAAGACGACGGATGCCTTATATTCACTATCAAGATTCCTAGAGAAACCATCATCAACATACGATCTTAGACTTGTAGTATTATCAGTAAGCAGAGATCCCTCCGCCCTATACAAATGGCTTGATCCAGCTACGAGAGCGTCCTTTATTCATTTAACAAAACATCTGCCTCCATACACTCCTGATGATCTATTCCAAATATTGAGGTACAGAGCACAGCTAGCTTTGAGAGATGGGGCTATTACTGATGATTCTATAAGGTTTTTGGCAAATTTTGTTGGAAAACAACAGTATGGGAACGCTCGAATCGCCATTGATATTCTGAGAACTTCAGCCCTTATTGCCGAGAGAATGGGAAGCAGTACCATACTCCCCAGGCATTTAAGGTTGGCTATAAATGAGTGTGCCCTCATCCCAAGCATCGACATTGAGACACTTCTAGGGCTTGGAAAACAGAAGCTTTTGCTATTACTAGCAATAGTACAAGGCTTAATGAGCACTAATAGAAACTACATTACGAAGCAACAGGCTCAGGAATACTACAATATGCTATGTGAGGAATATGGAGAAAAACCAAGAAAATCCACACAAATATGGAGATACCTTAAGGAACTAGAGCATGAACTAAAAGGGATTATGGAGATATATGTATCTGGGAAGAACCAGAAGGGGCGATCCACAAGAATATCCATAAATGTTCCACTGGAGGAATTAGAGCGGTATGTTGTGAGGGTACTAAAGGAGACAGAAAAATACCCTTAGAACCTCAATGTTTCCTCAAACCCATCCACGATCAATTCCACAAGCTTGGTACTAAAGGAGATGAAAAAATATACTTGGAACCCTACAGGTACTTCTCTATGAACTCATCAACCACGTCACTCAGTGTTTCTTTGGAGACTTCAACGAGTTCATACCTCACATTGATTATTTCTTTATTACATTTCAGACCATAGGTCTTGAAAATCTTCTCGAGGTTTATAGGGGTCCCAGAGACTATTAGGTCTGCCTCCACATGATTTATTACTTCCAGTAAAACTTTTACCTGTTCCCTATTGTAACCTATTGTCGGCAATACATATTTCAGGTGTGGATACTTCTCATACATCTCATACAGTGGTGTACCTTCTGGAATATGTTTTGTTGGGTCTACTATTTCCTTCGCATTATATAGTTTTGCTGCTATATATCCAGCGCCAAACTTCGCCCCACCATGTGTTACTGTTGGTCCATCCTCCACAACTAGAACTCTTTTTCCCATAATCTTCTCTGGATTTTCCACAATGATTTTTGATTCCGCGAGTATAATCTTTGCTGTGGGATTTACCTTACGTACGTTGTCCATTATTGTCTTCCAGTTTTCGATCGGGGCTACACCAATCTTATTGATTACTACCACATCGCACCTCCTAATATTTATGCTTCCAGGATAATATGTAACCTCATGATTGGGTCTTAGCGCATCTGCAACAGTAATCATCATATCTGGCCTAATGAACGGGAAATCATTGTTACCTCCGTCCCAAAGGATAACATCAACATTTTTTTCGGCCTCCCTAAGAATCTTCTCATAATCTATCCCAGCCCACACTTCGAAGCCCTCACGGAGGTATGGTTCAAATTCCTCAAGCTCCTCTATGGAAAGGTCGCCATCATGGAGTTTTTTAAGGGCTTCATCCAAACTGGTGAAATGCTCTACAATCTTCTTGGAGAGATCCTTAGCATATGGCATTGGATGCCTTATTATGGCAACCTTAATTCCTCTCTCTTTGAACAATCGAACAAGCTTACGTGAAACCGATGATTTACCTGCACCCGTTCTTACAGCAGTAACCGCTATTACTGGTTTCTCGCTCTCCAACATCGTATCTCTAGGGCCAAGTAGCATGAATGATGCCCCAGTAGCCATGGCTATGGATGCCTTGTCCATAACCTCCTGAAAACTAAGATCCGAGTACGACAAGACCACAAGGTCGACATTTTTCTCTTTTATCATCTTGGTGAGCTCTTCCTCCTTCCACATGGGTATTCCTTTAGGATAGAGCTTACCGGCGAGCTCTGGGGGATATACACGATCTGCAGTTTCGGGAATCTGCGACTGCGTGAATCCAACAACTTCAAACTCGGGGTTATCCCTAAAAAAGACATTAAAGTTGTGAAAATCACGGCCAGCAGCACCCATTATTATTACTCTCCTTCGCTTCCCCATAAAAAATCACCAACAAGTATTCTCCAATAGCGTGTTAAAAGCACCATGAAAATATATTTTGTTATTTAGAATGAGTGATTCAAATGCTTAGGCTTACCACCATGTGTATCCTAAGAGCCGAACCCCCCACAGGATTTACACTTACATTCCCAAGCTCGATAGTAATAATAAACCCACCCAACGCATCAGTGATCACCAAAAGAGGCGCTGAGACAGACTTACCACTATATATCCTCACCACAAGTCTGGACAAAGTATCACGAATAATAAACGTAGTTGACGAATACTATGTTGTTTCCCCTCCACCGAAAAAACCGAAAGCTCTACCACCAGCGATTTATATATACCCCCCCGAAAAACCAATACATATACCCAAAAAAATCACTGCCTACTACATAAACCCTCCACCCCAAGAAGAACAAGAATACTTCATACTATTAGAGACACCATTCGCAAGAATACTCATAGTCCCAAGAACAACATATATACAGAACCCCCCGACGGTAGACATAATACTGACAAACGAAAAAACACTACAACAAGCAAAAAATAAATCCAAAAAAATAGATAACCTACCAAAATACCTCGGCGCAGACGCCCAATGGTGCATAACAACATCAAAAATCGACAAAAAAGAGGGACAAATAGTGTACATCAACAGGAGAAGATACATAATACAGAGACACTTAACACAAATAAACATTATAGAAATAACAGACTAAGAAACAAAACCTAAACGCCCCCGGCGGGAGTCGAACCCGCTTCTCGGGCTTGACAGGCCCACATGCTA
>CAZVPA010000064.1:0-13073 GCA_964628995.1 uncultured Nitrososphaerota archaeon
GGAATTGGTTTAGGCCTGATAACCTCCCGAATAATTCTAGGGCACAGGGAGCTTTCCTCAATAATAGTTTATAGAGCATATAAAGTCTCTCCTCAGGGGAGGAACTATCAGTATTTACCATGAATAGCATATTTTTATACCCATAAATATAAATTCTCTAGGGACGATATTTATTGTTGTACTTTTTCATAAAGTTTATTTTCGAAATTTGGTATCTCTTGACCATTTTTGTTTTATTTCTTCTAGCTACCGAATTTTAGTTTTTATCTGATTTCCCCTTTCCTATCTTTTTTCTGGGCCCCAGCACCAATTTTCTATTGGACTTCTGGACCTCAAACCACGAACCATCCTATCCACAGATAACAACATCATAGCCCCAAACCATCAAAGACAACAACTAGAATCAAAAGTCAAATAACTCCAAATTTTGTTTAGTTTTATGATCAGATTTAATATATATGTTGATATGAGATTACTCCTAGTAGAATAATACCGTCGATACAAGGTGATTAGTACGCATAGGGATGATGTCCTAAGGAGATATATCCAGCTTAGAAATGTTGGTCTGCGTCTAAATCATAAGATTATTAACAGATATGCTAGCGGTGATGTCATCCGTAACGCGGCACGTGACCTCGGAATAAAGATTGAGAAGCGTGGGGGAAGAAGGCTAATGTTATTTGAAAGTAATGCTGAGATACATTTCCTAATGGATTATATTGTGCATGACTACATACTGAGAGGGAAGCGTCTATTCGAGTTATATGAGGAGGAGGTAGGGGCCTCGGATGAGGTCGAGGCGGAGATCCTTGCCGCAAAAAAGAGGTCTTATGTATCTCTCTTCGAGGTTAATAGGAAGCTACCCTTCTCTGCCCAACTATACCTAACTGATCTTTTAGGTAATAGAAAGATAAGGATAATAGACTTTGGAATGAGTCTGTCGGTATCTGTTGGTACGATCATAGGGTTTCGTCTGGTACCACATAAAGGATTCGGCATGACCTCAGGGACACCACTCCCCTTTGTTGGTCTCCATAGGAGAGAAGTTATGAGGGGGTTCCAAAGGATTATGGATAAGCTTAGGCTTCCTACGGAATCAGCCAGGAAATATGTTGCGATATTCAGACTTGGGAGAAAATATGGGATCACCCAGATGGTAGAATTCTCGGATCGTCTAATCAGGGGGGATAGGTACTATACAACAACATAATGGTGCGCAATATGGATCCAGAGGAGGCTCTAAACGAATTGACAAAATATATGAATGAGATGCTGAAGTTCTGTAGAGAAAGGGGAATAGGCTCGGACATACATTCACGGTTAGAGTTCATAATGGTCCACTGGGGGAGGGGCGTATATACAAAGGAGGACATAGAGTCTCTGGAGCAACTACCAGAATTCTGGGACTACATAATACTTGACTATGAATTCTCGGGGAAAAATGTTAGAGAACTGTTTGTTAGGGAACATAGCGAGCTACCACGAGAGGTAAAACAAATGATTCTTAACATGAAATCAGTACATAGCGTCTTTTTTGTAGAGGAAATAGACAGGAAAAATAGCAGGGTTGTTCTTAGAAGACCATACACAAAGGATAGATACGTCATCTGGACAAAAATACTTCTTGATACACTAGTGATAGGTGATCTTGTGAGGTGTAGGGTGATAACATGGAGAGGCCATAGCTTTGTATGGGGCTTTGTCATGAAGTATAGAGAAGAGTTGGCAGAAAAAATAAAACGACATGAGGAGTTCCTAGAAGAACTTGAGGATGATATAGAATCATTCCTCGACATAGAGAAAGAGAGGCTATCCGAGAGGACGTATCGAAAGAGGAAAGACCACCTGTGGACTTTCTATGAATACATCCAGAAGAGACCAGAAATTAATGATTATCGGAGACTAACAAAGACACTAATAAAGGGCTACATAAAATGGCTGAGACGTATGATTGGGATAAGCAAGACCTATATAAGGGAGAACATAACATCAGTAAGAAAATTCTTTGGGTTCCTCCAAGAGCGAAACAAAATAACAAAAAACCCCGCAAAGGAGATACAGATACTATAGCGATCTAGGAGAAGGACGACACGTATAGTAATCCATCTTCTCTCTTTTTATAGATGGTGAAATATTGATAGTTTTTTGGGGGCTCCTAGGGGGCGTTGGATATATATTATGGGAGCATTGTTGTCATGTGTCTTGCTGTCATGTGTACACCCTCGTTCTGGTTTTAAGTTTTAGGAAACTTTATTCTGCCCGTATTTTATTATTGTTTGTTTCCTCGTATTACTGGAATACTAAATCCCGAGGGCTATGCTTATATTCCAGATTACAGTTATATATTTAGTTGATGGGGTCTTATGTATGAGGCTGAAAGCACTAGCCATAATGTTCATTCTGATTGTTTGTATTCCGCCATATAATCGTAGGGCTCACCAGAAGTCTTTGGCTCCAATGATATCTGATGGGGATCATACTGACATATCTATGTTCTCTGGAGAGAAAATTAAAGAAATAACCCCTACGGATAATAACTATGAGAAGACATATGCTGATCATGTATTTCCCGAGCTACCGCTTAGACCAAAATACTTTGGTTTGGCCCCATATTACCCGACAATATACGGGGGCTCAGAGGAACCAGACATACATTACTCATACTCTATAGGGCCCGATGGTGGGACTATAGAGGTAAACATACTGTTTGATGAGCCTAAGACGATACCACTTGTCATAGATGGAGAAAGGTACGAACTCATCGTTGTAGAGGGTTGTGGTTTCTATGGTAGGTATGGAGACCCGCTCGTTCCAGAGTATGGACTAATCGTAGCGCTCCCAACAAAAAGTGATGTGCCAGAGGTAGATGTCAGTGGATATATGGTGAAGTATTTTGGTAGACACAACATAGTCCCACGTCAGAAGCCTGTGCCAATAGGTGGACATACCGAACACCTAGAGTTCATTAAGAATGTTAAGACATATAGGATGAAGTATATATATCCTCGGCAGATAATGGGTAGATATACTGTGGGCTATATGCGTGGAATACCACTAGTCCGCATCCCACTATACCCAATAAGAGTTATCCCCAGTTCTGGGAAGACATACTTCTACTACTTCCTGCAAGTGACAATAAGGTTCTCAATTCCCGAAAACTATAGGCCCGGCACGTATGACAAGAAGTCATTAAACTTTGTAAGTGAGCTCTTAGGTGATAATATTGTGGGGATTCGGGAAGCAATCTCGTATTCTGAGGATATTTTTGGTCAAAGAAAGACCCTAAGGGGCTCATATGACTATGTCATAGTAACAGCTGATACTTTTTACGACATAGCGAGAAGATATGCCGAACTAAAGTCCCACAAAAATATTGATGTCTTCATAGCCAACCTATCATGGATCAAATCAAACTATGGTGGTGTGGACGTCCCAGAAAAAATACGTAACTTCATCATTGATGCATACTCATCTTGGGGTATAAAGTACGTCCTAATAATTGGTGATGCCGATTATGTGCCCCCACGGGAAGTTGTTGACCCATACCCCTATTCAGGAGCCCCCGATATCGATAACGGAACCATACCAACAGATATGTATTATGCCTGTCTGGACGGAACCTGGAATGATGATGGTGATGGAAATTGGGGCGAGAGGGAGGACAATGTGGATTGGTATCCAGAAGTAATAGTCGGCAGGATCCCCGGAGACACACGCGAGGAGATAGAAAGAGCTATAGGTAGATTAATACTATATGAGTTCGCGCCATCTTCAGGTCAATGGAGGAGGAGGGCACTACTATTGGGGGCACAGGCATTCGATGTGGATGATGGGGCAGAGTTCTTTAATAGGATGATCCAGAACTACATACAATATACCGACTATGAACCAATAAAACTCTACGACACAGAGAAATCACCCATGGATAATCTGACAACTGAGAATACTATCGACTGGATAAGGAACGGAGTAGCGATAGTTAACTTCTGGGATCACGGAAGCCCAGACACATGGTGGCAGAATGTTGAGTCCACTGGCGGAGACCCATTATTATCATCCCATCATGTATATGAAAATATAACAATTCGTGACACCATGTATCCATTCATTTTCGCTATGGCATGTTCTACTGTGCCTTTTGATCATGAGGATATGGACAATAACATTGGGGAGTCGTGGTTTAGATCCTCCATAGCAGGAGCCATAGGATATGTTGGAGCCTCCAGAATCGCCTTCGGGGGTGATGATGGATTAGAGGGACTAAATGAGAGGTGGTGGTCAACCATAAAGGAATTCTGGATAGACAACAGAACCCAGCCCACTGGTGTATTAATAATAAGAGCCAGGAATGAACTAGCTAAGGATTATGATCCAGATACAAGTACTATATCCAGAAAAACACTACTAGAAACAGCACTCATAGGAGATCCCGAGATTAGCATCCTAGTTTCTGATGGCCTGAATATAACACTGGCAAATAAAACAATTATTGCTGATCCGGGCGATACAGTTACCATAGTTGGTAATGTAACAAATACAACAACGGGGAATGGAGTATCTTCAACAATAAAGGTATGGATATTTGACCCCGTAGGACAAAACATAACATATTTAGTAGCGAACAGCTACCCTAACGGTACATTCCGCATCAACATACCCATACCCTCGGATACACCCCCAAGGTACTATTTTCTAGGAGTGTTTGCTGAGCTTAACGGAGAGATTGGAAGGGTTGGTATAAGGGTTAAAATAGGGAGCCTAAATGTCTCCTTGATTCATGAGAGATTTGTTCCCCTTGACTCAGCACTAAACATAACTGGTAGAGTGGTTTCTAAGGATGGATCACCAGTCCCCAATGCTATAGTTAATATATCGATATATGATGTATATGGTGCCCTCGCAGATGAGGCAACTGTATATACCAATAGCTCTGGATATTATACCTACCAGTGGATCGTTGAGGAGGCCAGTGAGTATACAATAAGTATTGTTACATGCGACCAATCAAGGATTATGTATGGTTTTAATGAGTCAGAATTTATTGCTGCTAGAGATATAATCAGGGTTGGGATTCTGGATTCTTGGGGTGCGGATGCATATCCAACATATACATCCTTCCAATTCATAGAGGAGGAATGGTATAAATATGGGGAGTACATGATTGTTTTTGATGCATCATCACTAAATAAGGAAGGAATAGGAATATCAGATATGTTACACAGCAATGTTGATGTCCTCTTCATTTCTGATGCCCACTCCTCCAACTATGGATGGGAATTTACTGATGACGAGATAGATGCCATAAAACTGTTTGTTAGGGCTGGACATGGAATAATCGCCACTAGTGGTACATTATCAACAAATGCCGCCAATAACATGAAGCTTGCCGAAATATTTGGCTATTCAAATGAGACCCCTGGCTATTGGGCCGAGGAATATAATAGGGTCTTCTCGATTCTTAACGCTTCACACCCCTTATTTGCAGGGATAGTAGCACCCTATGACTCAGGAATAAACCTAACAATAACAGACCTGAAGTATAGCAAGATTTCGCCTCCCAATGTACTTGCTAGGTCGACGGATGACATGGCGGAAATAGTTGAGCATGTATATGGAAACGGTATGGCCATATACTTCACCCATATGCCTGAGCTCTACTATCCACCATACGGATATAAGCCGACTTACGAAGATATAAAAGTTCTCTATAACTCCTTAGTATGGGTATTCACCCAGTCCAGTCCCGTGCCATATGAAGTTATCGTAGATAACGTCAAAGCCCCAATCTTGGTTGATATAAGCGAAACGATATATATTAACGTAACATTGGTCAACATAGGAGGCGAAGACATAGGTAGTGCCATAGCTAGACTCCTTGTGGACGGTGAAGAGGTCGATAATAAAGTTATTTCTATCCCAGCTGGGGAACAAGTCCTCGTAGAATTTAACTATACACCAACCATATATAGGAGATCGAACATCACCATTGTTGTGGATGAAATTCCTGGAGAGATATCCACAGCGAACAACCACAAATCAACAACAATAATCATAGCAAAGAAAATCTTCGATGATGATCTCGAGGGGCCGGGAAGCTGGGTAGCCTCAGGCTCCAATGTATCATGGGAGTGGGGTAGGCCAACATATGGGCCTCCTAGCGCCCATTCTGGACAGTATTGCTGGGCTACAAACATTACGGGCCCCTACAAAAATAATGAGAATAGTATCCTCAGGAGCCCCCCGATAGAGATCCCAGCCAATGCTAGTGAGACCTACGTAATGTTCTACCACTGGTTCGAAATAGAAGATACATATGACTCCGCCAGATTCATGGTGTATGATGGAACATCATGGAACATACTATATCCCATATATGGTCCAAACTATACCGATGTCCTTTTTGGGGATGGATGGACGGGATATAGTGGGGGTTGGAATGTTTCATTATTCGATATATCTGACTTCAGAGGAAAGACAATATATCTTGGCTTTAACTTTACATCGGACTACTCAGTTACCAGAAGTGGCTGGTATGTTGATGATGTTGTTGTCGCATATATAAGCTATGAACACCAACTTATCATCGAGAAGATCCATACAGATGCATTCCTTGATTATGGTAGACCGTCAGTAATCAATGTTACGGTATCA
Organism: uncultured Nitrososphaerota archaeon; assembly: GCA_964628995.1. Taxonomy (GTDB): domain Archaea; phylum Asgardarchaeota; class Njordarchaeia; order Njordarchaeales; family Panguiarchaeaceae; genus Panguiarchaeum. The sequence continues at coordinate 6,652 of CAZVPA010000064.1, forward strand.
AATACAGGTATTAATGATGAGAGTAACATAGATGTAGAACTTTACCTAAGAGATAACCTAGTCGATAAGAAAACAATCAACATTGGAAGTATGGAGAAAATAAACGTGACCTTCCAAATAATCCTGAATAAATCACATGTCGGTGAATTAAAGATCACAGCCAGAATCGAAACGGTCCCCAACGAACTTATCACGGATGATAACGAAAAAACAATGAGTGCTTGGGGAGGAATAATCGCCTATTCAAGTGACTTCGAGATCCCCCCTGGAGATGAGTGGTACAAGTCAGGCAAGCTCTCATCCTGGGAATGGGGAGTGGTGTCATCAGGGCCCGGCTCAGCATACTCCGGGGCAAGATGCTGGGCAACCAACGTGGATGGCAGATATAACAACGATGAGGATAGCCGTCTGGTATTCAATATATCAAAGGTAGAGAAAATTATAGGTAGTGTGGACATCTACTTCAGGTTCTATACGTGGTACTCTATTGAAACATGGTATGATGGAGCACGTGTGGAATATAGCATGGATGCATCAGCATGGGGTACGATAACCCCCAAACGTGGTCCGAGCTATGGGAATACTCAGTGGGGGTCTGCATGGACAGGGTATTCCAGTGATTGGAGATACACGATGTTTGAGATACATAATATTTCTGGTGGGTATATAGGCTTCAGAATGATCTCGGATAGCTGGGTTACTTATGATGGCATCTATATAGATGATTTTTCATTACTATTAGCTATGTACCCCAAGACAAGGATAGTAGACCCAGCTAATGATAGCTATGTCGGCCCAAACATAGCTATAAGCTGGATAACCATGGGGGCTGGCTATGTGGATCATTACGAGATATACCTAGACGGATCACCAATAAATAGTTCGATACCACCTACAGAGACCGAATACATAATAACAGACTTGCCAGGTGGTGAACATACAATAGAACTCCTGATGATTGACATATTGGGCGAGGTATCTAGGAGCATCATAAAAGTAAATACCGACTTGTATACACCAACAATCATAATAACCAGTCCAAAGAACAACACAGTATTTGCTGCAGATGGATCATACGTATGGGAGGAGATTAGATGGGACGCGAGTGATGATTCTGGTATTGACCATTTCGAGATATATCTAGATGGACAAGCAGTGACCACAAATATACCACCCGACAAGACATATTATCTCCTTCGGCTACCAAAGGGAAGACACAAAGTAAGTGTCAGGGCAGTAGATCTTTTTGGAAACATAAATGAAAGTACGATTTTTGTTGCTGTTGATACATCAGTACCAATGATAAGTATGGAAAGTCCTATCAATGGATCGGCACTGAATAGGGGGACAATATATGTATCATGGAATTCGAGTGATGATATCGGTATCGATCATTTCGAGATATATGCCAATGGATCGCTCATCGCGTCTAATATTCCCTCCACGTATAACGGTTATAACATAACACTAGGAGACGGCTTATGGTGGATAACGGTTAAAGCTGTGGATCTCGCCAATAGGAGTGCTGATGACTCTGTCATGGTCCTCATAGATACCACGCCTCCTCACCTAGTTATTATCTCACCAGAAAATATGTCCGAGCTTACCACAGGGGAGGTAACCATTGAATGGTCTGCGGAGGACCCATCAGGTATAGATCACTTCGAGCTATATGTTGATGGCGAGCTGATCGAGGGAAATATATCGGCGGACATAACGGAATACAAGGTAACTCTAGGTGAAGGAACACACAGAATAACGGTCAAGGCGATTGATGGACTTGGGAACACAGGTGAAGCAACAATAACCATAAAGGTAATGACAAGAACAAGAGAAATGAAAAATATATTCACATATAGCCTAATAGCGACATTGGTATTACTAGTAGTCATTGGTGTGATTGTACTAAGACTGAAAAGAAAAAAAGTTGAGGCCTAATACCCAGAACTCAACAATGGAACACTATATGAAAAACCCATTTACATTTACTTTTTGTAATATGACCCAATCTTTATTATCCAAAAATAGGGGGATAAAATTTTGCTGATTTTATAGGATTAATCATAATATCTTGGTGTGCCTAGTGGTGGTTATATTACATGATTGTGATCCGACCCTGTTTTGCCCCCATAGGGATCCCGATGATTCCTTGGCAATCGGTTTTGGGTTGAGAGGTTTTTCTGATGACTCAATGTTGGCTGGTATAACAACCGTCTATGGGAACGCATCAATAGAAAAAACATTCAGGACTGCCCAACGCATAGTAAGGGTCTCCAAATCTAGGATACCTGTCCGCAGGGGTGCTGGTTCTCGTGCTGATCTGGGGCACATGAGTGATGCTACTATGTTAATAATGTCGATGGCTAGGGAGTATGGAGAGATAGAAATACTTGCTACTGGTCCACTAACAAATATTGCTACGGCACTCCTGCTCTATCCCGAGCTACAGGATCATGTGAGGAGGATTGTTATTATGGGTGGAGCCCTCTTTAGGAGAGGGAACATGGTGCTTTTTGATGCAGAATTCAACTTCTGGATGGATCCCCTAGCGGCTAGGATTGTGATACGGAAGATAAGAAACATAATTATTGCCCCCCTCGACGTAACGCTGAGGGTTCGGTGGGGGATGGATATATCGAGGAGACTGATCAGGAAGAGGGATAGACTAGCAAGATTTCTTGGTTATGGAATACGGCCATGGTCAATCGTTTGGAGTCTGGTTGGTGGATTCAACCCCCACGATACGATAGCCGCCATATATATGTATGAACCAAAGATCTATCATGGTATTTGGATGGGTGTAGAGATAGGACATATGGGGAAAACAATAGCCACGGAGAGAGGAAAGAAGGTATTTGTACTCTTAGACCTAGACAAGGAGAGGTTCAAGGAGATCTTCCTAGAGGCATTTTACTGAGCCCCGGATGATTAGTGTTTATCTATTACATATGTGATTATTTCAGCAGTTACTGATTTGACTATTCGGCATCATCTAGGTCTTTTTTATGATACTAGAGTACCACTAAAGTGTATTTATTTATTTTGGTCAGAATTCGTATCTGGTGATGCCGATTTTTTCATATGTTTCATCGCCAGATATTATTATGTTATCTATACTCTTTACGGATGCCGCCAATAGTGCGTCAAAAAAGGATACGCCTTTGTCCATGAATGATAGAGCATCAATAAAAACGCTAGTGTTGAGCGTTTTCTTATATTGGATGCCATACCGAACCAATATCCTTTGTACGGCCAGCAGAGCTTTCTTTATCTGCTTATTCGCATATCCCTTGGACTTCATAACAACGACGAACTCCAATAGGGCAACATCGGTCACATAGGCGTTCCCTATTTTTCCCATCTGGATATTCTTCAAGAGCTTTATTGCTCTATTGTGATGTTTGTCCCTAGGATTGAAGGCAAAGAGTATTTGTGTGTCTAGTCCCGGCATTGGCCAGCAACTCTGAATAGGTATTCTTCAGCCTCAAGCCTTGCGCTCCTATCATATGTAAAGTCTCCAAGAATCTCCTCAAGCACTTTGAAGGGGTCATTTAGGGGTTCTAAGACAATATTGCCATCCTCTAATCTGACCTCCAATACATCCCCCTCCGATAGTCCAAGCAACTCTATAACCTCTCTAGGCAAAACTATTGCGTCATTCCTCACAAAAGCCTCAGCCATAACTCTCCCCATAAATATAATTACCCTTTTCACTTCTTAAAATAGCCCCTATAAAAATACGTCGCTATAGTATCCCAACATAATAAACTACATGTGATATCTACCACACAGTAGCCTAAGTCGTTTGGTTCATGCATTCCAATTCCCCAAGGAAAAATAGAGAGCCATTTAGTTTTAGTGTATCGATTAACTAGTGTGAAGCTAGTATTCATAGCTGTCTGTATATCGAGCAAAGGTGTCCCATATATAGACCTATTACACAGAGACAAATTAGATAGACAGTACCAAGAATGGCTTCTTGGAGTGTAAATACGGCCCACAGCACCAATAGGCAATATAGGATCGTGTAGATATAGATGGACTCGTATTCTTCTTTGCCCTTTTCATGCTTCTTTATTAAGTAGTATGCATAGATCATGGAGAACGCGATAAAGGAAAATGACGACATAATAAAGTCTGTGGCCATCCCCTCTAACCTTATGCAGACCAAAAACACGGTGATGAACTCCGTCACGAGGAGTAGTCCAGCTAGACGTGGCATTCTTAGTAACATTCGTGTAACCACCAAAGGACTGTAGGATTTAGAGGGTTCAGACTGTTGTGATATATATGCTCTGTACAGCTCATGACCTAAGTATGTGGGTATTACAAACCCAGCAATGATGAATACGAAATACAATATCAGCCCTATCCAAGGAACCTTATAGGTGGCATAGTATATAAATACTATGAGTGGTGATGTTATTGCTGACACCAGAACTAGTACCATACCCATTACTAGGGCCATGTGGAAGAATTTCTTATCCGTCCTTATGCTTATGTGGTATCCCGCTATTGTTGAGCCAGCAATGGCAGCCACCATGGCCATGATCCAGGCAGCCTTAATCAGGATCACCCTGCTTATCAATATTGATTTTGTCCTCACTCTGTATGCTAGAGGGTGAGGATCAACAATATCGCCAGAGACATAGGGCTCATCATATATCATGTCCCCATCCCTATCAACACCTATGTCTCCCCAGTAGTTCCCATAGCCGGCGACGGAGAATTCGCAGACAGAATTCTCAACAGTATAGTTCTCCGCATTTGATATGAAGTTGTTCTGAGAGAAAAATATCCCGTACGAATTCAAGATTACAAGAGGTCTGTGGTTTTGTTTGAATGTGTTTCTGTACACAAACACGTTCCGGCATGAGTATAGGTATAGGGCGGCTCTCCCTCCCCTAACTAGGCCTGATTTTTTTACTCCACATCTCTCAAAAATGTTCTCACGTATGACTATGTATTTGCCCCCCTCCAGACATATACCACACGGAGTGAGGTCTCTCAGGGAGTTCCTCATAAATGTTATGTTTAGACCACTCATAACTATGAATACCCCACTGAATGTATTGTCCAAGAATTCCGCATTGGTGAACCCCGAAAAACTCACAATACGGAGTCCCCTAACCCTCTGAAATATGTTGTCCTTCATAACGACATCATTGCATTTCGAGGTAAGGACGTCCGTCCTTATGTAGCAGTCCCTCATTATGAGGCCCGAGATGTTATATAGTTCTAAGAAATTGTGGTCGCCAGCATATATATCGAGGGAGCTGATCTTTAGTCCGTCGATATTGTAGAAGCTCGCAAATATGGCATTCGCATCCTCAAGGGCGATATTGATGCAATTGTCTATATATAGTCCGCCCATTGTTGAATGTTCGATCCTTATGTCTTCACTATTGATCACTATTATTTCGCCATATGTCGCATATCTTATGGTACGTCCCCTAACTCCAGATAGTATTAGTACGTCCTTATACATGTACTTTATGTCGGTGAACTCTATAGTTCTATACTCGTCCTCCGTGATACGGAGTATGAGACCCTCACCCATAAGCATCACCTTCCTTACTACTACTAGGTCCCAGCTCCGGCGGATCCACATATAGTAGTAAATCTCGACTCCCTCCACAACGCCATTACTGCAGTAATGTAACGCTAGGCTATATAGTTCACATCTCCTAACCTTAAAATTGTTTGCCTCCTTCATGACGAGGTGAATTTCCTCCTCTGTGGAGTCCACATATAGTTCTTCTATTGTTATCCCCGACGAGTCATATATCCATATCTCGAGATATATAGCTGGCTTCATCGCATGTATATTCCTCATGACTATATTGCTACAATTCGTGAAATATGTCGCAAAACAATAAAGGTTAAACTCGATATTTGAGAGCCGAATATGTGTCGAGTCCTCGGCTTCGAGACGCACCCTATTTGAGGACTCCTCCGGGAGCATTCTCACGCCATCAAACACTACATTGCTTGAGTTTTCTATGCATATTCCACCTATGTACCTATCAAACATGAGGAATCTCCCACCAGATGTCTCCGCTATACCTATATCGACAAAGGAGACATCGGTACAGTTCTTGATTAGTAATGATAAGTAATCAAAGAAGACTTTTGAGTATTCGACTTGGGAGGAGTTTATGATTATTGTTTGTCGGCAGACATATGACATGTGGATAGATATTCTTGCTGTGTTGATGATTACTGTACTGTTTATGTCTGAGTGATATATGTCTATATCCCTAGAGGAGAAAATGTTGATGAAACAGGAGGAGTCCTCTACTCTGACATCCTCAGATCCTACCACAACAACAAAACCCCTAGCCCTATCTACCGTTATATTATCACAATTATGGATGATACATGGGGAATATGAAGCATCTATTGTTGTTGATTCGGCATCA
>CAZVPA010000065.1:0-8392 GCA_964628995.1 uncultured Nitrososphaerota archaeon
GATCCGCGGTGTGGGCAGTATATTCCGTTTGCTCACATTATTTTCTCTGGGTATTCTAGGCATTTTTCTCGTCTGGTAGGAGCAACTCTATTCCTTCTGCTGGGCCTGCTGGTTGCAGTTCTGGCAGTTGTAGTCTCAATCTACTCACGTATTACATCAATTATAAGCCCTAAAAGTCATTTATAAGCCTTTTTTGGTTGTATATATCCCAGCAACAATCAACTGGGGAAGAGGGCTTTGAAAAAATTAGGGGTTCGGCTCTTATGTAGGCCAAAAGAAAAAGTAAAAACTATCCCTTCCATACAGCAATAGGAGATGCATGGAAAACCTTCTTTGCTATACCAGCCACATGAGCGCTTTCAACAACCTCATGAAGATCCTTATACGCTTGGGGTGTCTCCTCAGCTACAACTTTCATACTTACTGCCTTCACCATTATACCTTTATCTGCAAGCCATTTAACTACTTGCTTACCCCAGAACTTCCTCTTAGCTGCGGCCCTAGACATCTGCCTACCAGCACCATGAACTGTAGATCCAAAAACTTCCTTCATCGCAGTCTCTGTTCCTACTAAAACATAAGATCCCTGCAACATATTCCCACCAACAAGAATAGGCTGTCCTATATCTCTATAGTCTTGAGGAATCTCAGGCCTACCGGGGGCAAAACCTCTCGTAGCTCCCTTCCTATGAACAACAACCCTAATTTTAGAGCCATCAACAATATGATCTTCAACCTTCGCAATATTATGTGCAACATCATACAACAAATCTAATTTAACATCACTACCAAAAACTTTCCAAAATGATTCCCTAACCCAATGCATAATCATATGCCTATTAGCAAAAGCATAATTCGCACCACACTTCATAGCAGCAAAGTAACGTTCAGCCTCAGGACTCTTAAAAGGAGCGCAAGCAAGTTGCTTATCCCTTAGTCGAATTCCATACTTACGGGCTGCACGAACCATAACATCAATATAATCGGAGGCTATCTGATGACCTAGTCACCTACTCCCCGTATGGATCATAACAACGATTTGGCCAACTTGAATCACACCAAGACGCTTCGCTATCTCTTCATCAAATATTTGATCTACGACCTCCACCTCCATATAATGGTTCCCAGCACCGAGAGACCCCAGTTGTGGAGCACCCCTCTCCTTTGCCCGCCTCGAAACAAACTCGGGGCGTGCTCCCTCCAATCTACCATTATCCTCTATATGCTCAAGATCCCTTTCCGTACCATACCCCTGCTCAACAGCCCAGCGTGCACCCTCAACAAGTACATCATCAAGTTCTGGGAGTGTTAAGCGTATCTTGCCGCCTCGCCCAACTCCAGCTGGAACATTCTTTGCTACCTCGTCTAGGAGCATCTTCAATTTAGGCTTCACATCCTCAACTGTGAGATTTGTTACGAGCATTCTAACGCCACAGTTAATATCGAACCCTACGCCTCCAGGGGATATGATACCTTTCTCTACATCGAAGGCGGCGACACCACCTATTGGGAACCCGTACCCTGTGTGTGCGTCTGGTAGCGCTATTGCCCACTTTACTATTCCTGGTAGGGTTGTGAGGTTTATTAGTTGCTGTATTGCTTGGTCCTCCATGTTGTTTAGTAGTTTTTTGCTCATGTATAGCCTTGCTGGGGTCTGCATATAGTGTCTGAAGCCCTTGGGTATCTCCCATACATTAGGCCTTACCTGCTTTATGCTTATCATGAGGTCTGACATTCTAAAGTCTACAGACGTCCACGCCATATGTTACACCAATAGTATAGATATAGAAAAAAGATATATTAGAAGCAAAGTTTACAGTTCCACCGATATGGGTCTGATGAAACAACTACTGTTTTGATGACCACTCTTGTATTATCTGTATTAGTTTTTTATGGTCATAAACATTCTCAGTAGCATAGTTATTCCTTTTCAAAAAATCAATGAATGTCATATCCATAGTCAGGAATATCATATGTTCACTTATTGCGGTTCCATAGAGCAGATTATCTATTATGTCCCTATGACCCCTCAATCTTAGCTCATAAGCTATTTTTACCGCATTTAGCGATGGACTTATCCATTCGTAAAAACCAGAACTAAGTAGAGATTCTATTGCGGCATTAATTATACCATCCAGCGATATCCCTTTCTTGAGTGCTTCCCTATGGATTTTTCCAAGGATTTCCACCCATACAACACTTAGACAATAATACCTGACTTTTGTGCGGCCGAGTATCCTGAGAGTTTCTATATCTTCATCGGATAATCCTCTTACACTTACTCCAAATGTAGGGAGGAGATATGTGGAGTCTAGGAGTACTTTAAGAACCATATAGTTCCTCCTGCATTGCTTCGGAGTCTTTCTCAAACTCTTCGACGGTCATTTCGGTCCACTTTTTGATCCTTAGTGCTAGAGTTAGTGGGTCTGGAATTATCTCGAGAACCAATTTATTGTTTTTGATTCTGACAATCACGGGGTCTCCCTCTTTGATATTCATATCTGACAAAATTTTCTTGGGTATGTAGATTGTGCCTTTCTTACCAACTCTCAATAATATCTGACCCATAGATTTTCACCAGATATATTTAAATATCTTCTGACATTTAAAAATTATCAGAATTTTACTATAGCCCTGAATCAGGAGCCATGATGAGAGAACCACTAGATTGAACCTAGGGTTTTTCTGTTCAGTCCGAGTCAGGCTCGTATGTTTCGCTTATCTAGGAGTTTGGTTAGTCGTCTTAGCAGCATTGTCTTCTCTTTTTTTCCGAGTCTTAGGTCGTTTATTATGTCTTCGAGGAACTCCGCTACTTTTTCCATTCTTTTGATGTTTACTGGATATGGCACGCCGTCCTTCCCGCCGTGTGCAAATGTGTATCTTATTGGGTCTCTCCATGATACTTCCGCCCTATATATCAGTTCTGAGATCAGAGCAAGTGCTCTTATAGTGCCCGGCCCAATACCCCTTATCTCAACTAGCTCCTCATAACTCCTCGGCTGGATCTCATACGCCGCTTTTAGGGCCTCCCAATTCATACGCATTGGTACGATCCTCGCATATATTCGTGGCATGCTAGTACTGGTAGTGGTACCACTACCAAAGAAAGTATCTAGTGTTGTTTCCCTTCGGGCAATTCTGAGTAGCTGGTTATAGTCCCTCCTAACTTGGTCAACCCCTTCCCGTACGAGATCTAGGGATACCTTCTGTGCCTCGATAGACTTGCTGGAAGCCATATTCAGCACGAATGGAAGCCTCATATCCCCAATTATTTCATGAGGATCAACAACAAAGCTGTCAACATTCATCGATACCCAGTGATACCGCCTCGCTGTTTTGAGCTTTGGACACATCCCCTGCTGGATAACAGCCCATTCCCCAGTCTTATCCACAAAGAAGGCATGATGATATAGTTGATGCTCATCCTGAAGAACAGCATTATCAACTTTGGCTACGAGTCTACTGGCCCTAATCAACCCCTCTATTTTCTTCTCTGAAAAACCAAATATCTCCCCTATCCGCCTAATCTCCTCTGGAGTCCTCAGACTTCTCTTTCCCTTCCCACCAGCCATCATGACTCCAATATCTGGCGATAGAACCTCTCTAAGTACCCCCGAAGTTACTGTTGTTACACCCGAGGAATCCCAATCATAACCCAACACATAACTCAGGGCCTGAAACCAGAATGGATCCGCAAGCCTCCTGAGGAGTTCCCTCGTACCATACTCCAGAACTATTATTTTTAGTATTGGCTTCGCAAGCTTCCTCATACGAGAAACCAACCATGGCGGTGCTTTCCCCCCGTGGAGCCTCAGCTCAAATGTTGCTGTTTTCCTCATAATGTCAACTCCCCCACATAAGAAGAATACACAAGAAAAATATATAACGATCACATAACCTAGAATCCCATTTCTATGAGTCTGGAATACCACCAGCATCTATATCTAGTAGGCAAAACTAACATGAAGAGGGTTACTACCGCTTCGAGAGACCCAGTGACAAAACAATGCTAGGGGAACACCTTTACCGCTTCTGGGACGGACATACACCTATCGGCGGTTCCCTTATGTCTACAGCCATCAAGCATTAATTTTAGCTTTGATAGAGCCTCGATACCGAGGATTATTTCTCTCGCACCCCTATATGTTGCGCATTCACCATCCACAATAAGATTGAGGGGATCAATAATTAATCTTATGGGGCCCACCTCCGACTTTACCTCACAACATACACCAATAATTGTGGCCTCCCTTGATGGTATGATGTCTAATAATCCAAAGATCTCCTGAGGGATCACTAGGAATCCATCAAACCCTGTGTCTATAAGTGCTAGAACTTCACCTCTCTCAGGATATCTCCTTCCCGATAATGGATTTGATAATGCTATTGGTATGTAATATCCATCATAGAAATAAAGCTCTAGGCTCAATGCACCCCCCTAGGACCTAACCTATATTTGTCCCTACTTGGGAGAATAAGCACTCTTACATCCCTCAGACTCAGATTGTTCTTCCTCAGAAATTCGGCTATTTGGTCGAGGTCTCTGGATTCAAATAGGGTCTTCCCATCCATCACTACCCTATATAATCTTACGCTTTCCTTTTTCTTTTGTAACAATGCTACTAGTGCCTCCTCAACAATCCTTGATATCCCCCCTCTTTTGCCTCCAAATCTCCTGAATGCTTCCTTCCTCAACAATTCCTCCACATGATCACTCAGCTTTACTGTTATGACACCCATAATCAGTCACCAACACAACACACCGGATAATAAAACTATACATACTAATTATTTATTATATAATAATTTAAAATGAGGAATCCCCATAGTTGGACTGATAGAAGCTACGTTATTCTTTTTAGTACTTCCTTCAGTTTTTTCTTTATACCTAGCTTAAATGTTGGTGATTCTGCGTAGTTACATCTTTGGGCATAATTGAGAAATTTATTTCTGAATTCCCCATCTTTTTGTAGTAGATTCTCGATATATGCTCCTATTCTTTCTATATACTTGGGGGCGGGTCTAAGTTCTAGACTTGTCCATATAAGACCTTTTTTGATCACAATATCTCCTGGTGGCTTTATTATGGTTCTCTGTTTATCTCCTTTTCCGATACATAGGGAGAATATGGGCATCAGGAGTAACATGCATTGTTGGGTTCCAGGTAGGGCGTCCAGTGTATACACGTCCAAGGAAACTATTTTTGATACCCTATTCGTGCTCTCTATCACTCTGTTTATCTCCTTTATGAAGTCATTATATGTATTCATGAACTCATTGTATAGCCTAGTTATTTTGTCATATTTTGTATCTTGATACACACGTCTGATCACGTCATTCATTTCTTTTTCGAACTTCTTTATTTCTGCCATTAATTGTTCTATGCTATTGTCTATTCTGCTTATCTCTGCCTCGAGTCGCCTTCTAGATCGGCGATACTCGCTCCTTCTCCTATCAAGTTCCCTATTTAATTCACGTAGGCGTCTCTCCAACTCATTAATGCGGGTTCTAATTCTGCGGGATTCATAGGAGTCATATACCCTATAGGTTCTTGATCTTAAATCGTTAATCTCCAATTCTATGCTTTGTATACTCATATTCGTCTCAAACTTTAGGTTGGACCATCTATTGTCAAGTTCTCTTAGTTGTCTTTCTAGATCTGATCGGATCGTCCTTAGTCTCCTAATCTGGTTGTTTATCTCACTAATTGCCTGCCTATATTCTCTAGTGTTTTCTTCCACAACCTCTCTAACTCTTCTAATGAAGTTTTCGTATTGTGACTGTACCTGCCTAACTATTTTTCCATTACTAGAAAACATCTCGGATAACCTATTAGCTATTATGGAGTTCATCCTTAGCTTGGTAATGATTCTCGATATGGCTTCCAATTCTTGCCTCACCATACTCCATTGACCCCTACACAAATTAACTAGATCCCTAATGGATACGCCGCCCCTCGGTATATAGTTCATCCCGATTATTAGGAATTGTTTTTCCAAATCCACAATCTCCTCTAGTCTTCTTCTCATACCTCTTGTCACACTCTCCCTTAGTGCCTCACCAATTATTCTTAGGTCGTCTCCTTGGATGAGCCTCCGAATAACATACTTCTCATTAGAGATATATTCATGGATTGACCTCATGCATGATATTAGGCTTGACAGAAATTCGTCCAGATCCATATGTTTCTTTAGAACTCCACTCAGTTTTGATATGTATTCTTCCGAGATTGATAATAATGTTACTTCCTGATGCTCTAAACCCATAATATCCAGTACTATCAACCTATTTCTTTCCGCAATTTTCGCCGTTATAGCGACCAATGGCCAGTATAGCTTGGAGATAAAAAATAGTTTCTCCTTCCTAATAATACCCTCCCGCATACTTTTGTACATATTGTAGAGTATTATTGAACAACTAAGTGGATCAAACACAATATATCTTCTTCCCTGCTTATCAAAAATCCTTAGATAGGGCAGTATATAGAAATATAGACCTCTATGAGACATGATATATCAATTCCAACAATCTGGTACATTAGAGAGCCGAGGTATATTGCTTAGCAAGTTGTAGGAATTCAAGTATTTTCTCCTCACTCACCAATAATAATCCTCTCTCATGCGCATCCCTAAGTGCTTTATCTAGATTTAGTTTCCTTCGAGGCAGATCGGGATCCTCCACCTCCAGATATGCTTCGAACAAATACTTGGCTATTTTCCTTAGTGTTGGCTTAGATACAGCTCTCTTAAGCATATATAAAACATCCAAGAATAGCATATTTATCTTAGTGAAGGATCTGGAGAATATAAGGCCAATGATGAGATTATAATTCATCGGTAAGCATGCTGGAAGACTTGTTGATCTGATACTGAGACTAAAGACATTCAATCCAACATTGTTTATTATGAAGTCTTTCACATCGGACTCCTCAACAATAGTGAGGATTGATGAATCATGCGTAAACTCCATGAGAATTATGTTTGATTCAAGTTTATATATAGGCTCCGTTAAAACAGCAATTTTTAAAAGGTTATTAACAACCATGTATAAGAAGTTTTCCTGGATCCCCTGGGATTTTTTGACCAGATTACTATCGTAGTAGTATAGGGCAGGAATTATTATTGGGGCCCCAAAATGATGTTCCTGTTTGGCGAAATCTGCGATATCAAAGTCGACCCTCTTGAATGCTGGTATCCACATCAGAAGGTTTGCTATAACACTATTTAGCTGCATAATGCTGAGTCCCTCATACTCGATGTCGCCCCTCATCTTCGTCTTAATTTGTCTCCGATATATTGAGACAAAATCATTAAAGATCCTTGAAAAAAGAAGGTATACTCTGGCTATGGATGCGTTATCCGCGACAATAAAGTTTCTCAATGTATTGTATCTTATCCCATTATGCCAAAGCTTTAGGAAACCAAAGAGAGCATTCAAAACGCGTATCTTGTGCTCTACTTCCCCTACACCCGGAAATATTGATAGTGCGAACTGATATGTCTCCTCTTCAACTCTGGGACCCTTCAGATAGAAGCCTCTGTATATCATCGTCGGGATGTATGGCATTAAGCCACATCCAGTCCCCTTTCCGAGACCATGAACATATATGACACCGAGTGTACGGCGAGGATCTGCTGTACCCCTGAGAAATTCTGGACCCTTATTTCTGATATCTATAATTGTGTTTATTCTCTTGATGATCTCGGTTTCTTTGCCGTCTGACTTTAGCATCTTTACAAATTCTCTATAGATATGTCTCATTACTGGGGAGCCGAAAGGATCCTCACCAGCACCAGTAAATGGTTCCAACACATAGGAATTGTAGAGCCAATCTGTTACCTTGTCCCCTATATTATATACTGCGGAAGACAAGCTCCACGCGAACTCCTCTACCCCCCTATCCAGTATGGAACTAAATGAGCCCCCATAGAGTTCAATTGTAGACTGCACCATTGTCTTCGCTAGTTCGAGATCTATATTTAATCCGACTTTGTTGAGTGCGCTTATGAGTGCCCTTGGAAGACCCTCCTCAATAATCCAGCTTTCAATATCCGATGCTCCCTTCTTAATACTATCTTTATATTTCCCAACAAGCTTATGTATGCTCTCTTTGAGGCTTAAGAAAACCTGTTTCTTCAGACTCTCTAATAATCTATATTCCCAGTTGGGATACCACAGGTCCTTTATATGCTCCAACTGTGAGTCAAACATTAACCAGCCAGAATACCTCCTCTTGGCCAGCTTACGCATATTATCAATGTACTCTGGCACATCCTTACTAAATAAAATGGACAACAAAAAATCTAGAATGTTAGACCCACAACCTCCCGCTCCCACTAAAAACCAATTTGGTAGTAATGTCGCTATCTTGTATGTTCCCCCCGTCAATGGC